>JBGSXK010000647.1:0-4795 GCA_041751455.1 Anaerolineae bacterium | reverse complement strand
TCAGCGGGTGCATCATTTGGATGCGGCGAGCAACCCACGTTATGCGACCATTCGACCCCAATGGGATCAGCCAATGGAGCGCATTCGGCTGGTGGACGGGGACACGGAACTGCTGCCGGGGCTGGAGCTGATTGAGACGAGTGGGCATGTGCCGGGACATCAATCGGTGCTGGTACGGCTGCCCAAAACGGGGGCAATTTTATTGACCGTTGACGCTGTGCCCTTCGGCGAGGGCTTTACGCGTGACGAGCAGGACGACGGTAGCAACCCGGACGCCGCAGCGACGCGCGCCAGTACGATTAAACTGCTTGATCGGGTCGAACGGGAGCATATCGGGCTGGTGATTTTCGGTCATGACAACGAGCAGTGGCAAACACTCAAAAAAGCGCCAGAGTTTTACGAGTAAAGCAGCGTCTCATGCAGGCTTGGCAGGTTCTCCGCCACACCTCTCCCACACCGGCTGTACCTGGTGGCGGGAACACCCTTGCTTTCCGCCACCACCACCACCAACCCTTACAGCCGCCCAGCCCCCTGTAACGGGATAGAGATAAAACCATATGCCCCGGAAGCTTCTGTCCCAGGAGTGGCAGGATAATGCTCTTGAAGGCTATAGTTAGGCACAAATAATCCGACCTCAATCATGGAGTTCTGCTCATGACTTCAAATGAAGTCCTGCTTTATATCGGCACCTATACACGGCAGCTTCCCCATGCGTCCGGTGGCGCAGAGGGTATTTACACCTATCGTATGAACCTCGACACAGGCGATCTGACGCACCTGACAACCACAGAGGGCATTGTGAACCCGGCTTATCTGGCGCTGCACCCCGGCGGCCACGCCCTCTATGCCGTCAGCGAAGTCGAGGAACACGCCGACCAGCGCGTCGGGCTGGTCAACGCCTTCCGCCGTGACCCGGCCACTGGTGCATTGACCTTCCTCAATGCGCAGTCGTCACATGGACGCGGGCCGTGCCATATCAGCGTAGACCCCGCCGGACGCTGGCTACTGGTAGCCAATTACAGTTCCGGCAGCATCGCGGTCTATCCGCTTCAGGCCGACGGCGCTCTGGGCGAGGCAGCCACGACGGCACAGCACGAAGGCTCCAGCGTGAACGCAGCACGTCAGGAAGGCCCCCACGCCCACTGCATCTTCACCGATCCATCGGGCGAATACGTGCTGGTGGCCGACCTGGGTATGGATAAAGTCATCATCTACCGGCTGGAAAACGGCCTGCTGAGCTATGCCGGGCGCGCCGATACCAGACCGGGCGCGGGGCCGCGTCATCTGGCATGGCATCCCTCCGGGCGTTATGTGTTCCTGATTAACGAACTGGACAGCACGCTGACCGCTTATGCCTGGGAGAACGGCGCGCTGCGTGAGCTGGAAACACTTCCCACCCTGCCCGCAGACTTTACGGGCGAAAACACCTGCGCAGCGGTAAAAGTCTCGTCCGATGGCCGCTTTGTCTATGGCTCCAACCGTGGACACGACAGCCTTGCGATCTTCGGCTTCGACGCTGCATCAGGCCGCCTGGCTGCTGCCGGACACGCCCTCACGCAGGGGCGCACCCCGCGTGACTTCGCGCCAGACCCTACCGGGCGCTGGCTGCTGGCCGCGCATCAGGACAGCCATACACTGGTAACATTCCGTGTGGATGCCGACAGCGGGGCGCTGAATCCCACCGGGCAGATGGTGGATGTGCCGTGCCCAGTGTGTGTGATCTTCAGCCCTGCGGGATAATTCTACCCGTAAACAGGCAAGCCTGAGCGGAGCAGCAGGCGCTCCGCTTTTTATATTTCAGACCATCTGGTAAATTTGCTGTGGACTGATAATTATACACTGGTGACTGCCGACTCCATGATTACCAGCACCCAGAACGAGCGCGTGAAACTCGTCTATGCCCTGCAAACACAGGCCAAACGCCGTCGCAGGGAAGGCCGTATCGCGCTGGAAGGTGTGCGGCTGGTGCAGGATGCCATCGATGCCGGGCACAGGCCGGAATTTGTGTTTTACACACCCGAAAACGCCGATCTTGTCCGCGAAATGGCGGAAGCGCTGCCTGTCAGCGAGGATGTGATGCGTCACATGAGCGACACACAGCAGCCGCAGGGCGTGATCGGTGTGTTTGCCATGCCGCGCCCGCTGCCCCCACAGCCCCCGGAACGCCTGCTCATCCTTGATGCCCTGCGCGACCCCGGCAATCTGGGCACAATGCTGCGTACAGCAGCGGCAGCGGGTGTCCGGGCGGTCATTCTCGCACCCGGCAGCGTAGACCCCTACAATCCGAAGGTGCTGCGCGCGGGCATGGGCGCGCATTTTCGTGTCCCACTGCTCGAAATGGACTGGACACAGATCACAACCTACTGCGCCGGGCTGCGCGTCTACCTGGCGGATGCCACAGGCGATATGCCTTATACAGCGGCGGACTGGTCGCCCGGCTGGGCACTGGTAATCGGCAGCGAGGCACATGGCGCAGGTGAGGCCGCGCAGACACTGGCGAGTGCGCATGTTTACATCCCCATGGCTGCCGAAACTGAGTCCCTCAACGCAGCGGCAGCAGCGGCGGTGCTGCTGTTCGAGGCACAGCGTCAGCGCGCATGAGCCGTCTGCTCATCGTCCCGGCGGCGCTGGTGCTGCTCTGCCTGCTGCTCATTGGCGGCAGTATGACGCTCGGTGCAGCGCTCGAAGATGCGCCCACCGTGCTGCAACATCACCCGCAGTGTGCGCTCCCCTGCTGGCGCGGCATTAATCCCGGACGCACCCACATTGACCCGGCCAATCAGATCATGCTCAACATGAGCTACAACGCCGAGAACACGATGATCAACCGCACCCGCCTCAGCTATCCCGCGCCCGATGCGGCACGCTGCGCGGTGCAGATTGAACACCGCGAGGCCATCGTCACCGAGATGCGGCTGTATCAGTGTCCCGGTTTGCGCCTGGGAGATGTGCTGCTGGCACTGGGCAGGCCAGACGGCGTGCAGCCGGGAAATATGATCTTTTACTTTCAGGGAAGCCGTGTGTGGGCAAAGCTGCATGTCAACGGCTGCGCGCCGCGCCTGTCACCATTTCTGCCTGTGCAGGAGCTTCGCATGAGCATAGCGAGCGCAGGTGATTCACGGGTAAGCTGGCAGGGCTTCCTGCGCCCGCGTGAGTACGTGCGCCAGTTCCCGGAAACGCTGCTGCTGACGTGTTAAAGCAAAAAGAACTTCAAACATAAATTTTAGCTTTTATGTTCGATTTACCCCCTAAAATGTGTGTGTTTTTATAAAACTAATCCCTTATGATATTTAAGTACATTGAGCATTAAGGAAAGTTCAAGAATGTCAGCAGAGTTTATTGCCTTACCAATTGCAATTATAGCTCTATTTGGAACAATGATTGCACCTATTATTACAAACTTTTTTGCACAAAGACAAGAACGGCAGAAAAATCGCCATGCCTACATACTAAGTGTTGTTACTGCGCTTATTGAGCTAAGAGCCGCCTTGCAATATCATCAGCTACAAGAATGGGCTTTGATAAGCGGGATAAAATTCCATGACATTAGCATTACACCAGAATTTCAGAATTTGCAGTTTGCTTTTGGGAAAGCCTTCGCAATAATGATTTCGGTTGATATAAAAGAAATTAGAGAGAAAGCCGAAATTATTATGGACAATAATAATTCTCCAGATAAAAAATTGAAAGCAATAGATTTTGCTTTGAAACGATTAGGCGAAGAGTACAAGATTCTATGAACACAGGGCGCAGCGTGGCCGCGCCCTGACTGGTGACTATAGCCTACCGACTACATATTAATCATGTGCCCTTCCAGCCCATGAGCGGCCTCTTTGATGGCCTCACTCAGGCTGGGGTGTGGATGCACGTTGCGGGCGATCTCGTAGGGCGTGAGTTCCCACATGCGCGCCAGCGTCAGTTCGGGCAGCAGTTCGGTCACATCCGGGCCGATCATATGCCCGCCCAGCAGTTCGCCGTATTTCTTGTCGCTGATGAGCTTGACGAAGCCCGTAGCATCGCCCAGACCGTGCGCTTTGGCGTTGGCCTGGAAAGGAAACTTCGCGACATTCACGTCGAATCCGGCTTCGCGCGCCTGCGTTTCGGTATAACCAAAGCTGCCGATCTGCGGATGGCAGTAGGTCGCGCGCGGCAGCATCCGGTAATCCAGTTCGATGGTTTCCACCCCGGCGATATTCTCTGCTGCGATCACACCCATCGCTTCGGCCACGTGCGCCAGTGCCAGCTTCATCGTCACGTCACCAATGGCGTAAATGTGCGGGACGCTGGTCTGCATCTTCTCGTTGATGTCAATCGCGCCGCGCTCGGTCAGTTTCACGCCTGTGTTTTCCAGCCCATAGCCCTCTGTGCGTGGGCGGAAGCCGATGGCCTGCATCACCTTGTCCGCCTCTAATACCTGCTGCTTGCCATCGGCCCCGGTCACAGTCACTCTGACATTTTTGCCCGTATCCTCGATCTTCTCAACCTTCGTGCTGGTCATGACCTTCACGCCGCTGCGCTCGTACTGCTTCTTCAGCTCGGCGCTCACTTCCTCATCTTCCAGCGGCACGATGCGATCCAGAAATTCGACCAGCGTCACTTCCACGCCGTAATTGCGCATGATGTAGGTGAACTCCACACCAATCGCGCCCGACCCGGCAATGATAATGCTTTTAGGCAGGTTGTCCTCCATGATCTGTTCTTCATAGGTGACGACGCGCTCACTCAACTTTGTGCCGGGGATCAGGCGCGTGGTCGAACCTGTCGCCAGAATGAGATTCTTGAACTTCAGAGTCTC
>JBGSXK010000646.1:0-10862 GCA_041751455.1 Anaerolineae bacterium | reverse complement strand
CCCCTCACGCATCGCCCGCTGGAACCATACAGTATGGGCAATATTGAGATTTTCTGAGCCTGCTAAGCCTGTGCAGACGGTATCCCCCTGCGCGTCCACCATGAAAATATTCGTGTAGTAACTTTGCTGCTCCCGCAGGCGGTTAAACAGCAGGCTGCATCGCAGGCTGTCGCCGCTGTTAACTTCTGTAAGCTGCGACAGTGCCAGCAGCAGCTCTCTGCCATTCGTGATAACCTGAGAATGATTTAGCGCGGTGAGCTGTGCCAGGAGCATCGCTTCCTGCTGGACTTCATTGCGGGAAAACACGGTCTGCTGCCAGCCAGCAAACACGATGAGCAGCAGCACAGGGAACAAAATAAAGCCAACTAAAATCAGCATCCGGACACGCAGCTTTGAAAAAAATGCATTCCCTTCTATGTTTTTTGCTTTTTCGACACGCATCTGGGGTCTCTTCTGCTCCGGCTTTAGCTTAGTTTCAACGAAATTGCTCTTTATACGAAGTCGTTCGCATCTTACCTAAAATCAGCATGATTCTCTAGTTGTACCTTATAGAAGCCCTATTCACATAGAGCCACATCTACAGCAGACATATATATTTATCATAAGCTAATGGATGCTGCTCTTAAGAGAAGGGGGCTGAAGTAAACGCAGGCTCTGCTCAAAGCACAGGCACATAGGTAAAGGGCAGACCCAACACTCCCTTGAGTACCTGCCAGTGCAGTGCGGCAATCTCGCGGGCGGTAAAGACGAGATGATCGCGCAAGGGGGGATCGGCGGCAGGACTGGTGGTGTTAGGGATGCCCTGGTTGGCGAACAGCAGGGTGGCACGCAGCAAATGATAACCGTCGCTTACCAGCACGGCTGTTTCCCAACCGCTGGCCTGCATCTGCTCGTAGGTGTAGAGTGCGTTTTCCTCGGTGCTGCGGCTGCGATCTTCCAGCATGATGGCTTCGGTGGGGACACCCGCCGCGCGCAGCAGTTCGCCACAGGCATCGGCCTCGCTGCGTGTGATGCCCTGGGGGATGCCCCCGGTGCAGATTATGTGCGGGGCAATGCCTTCATGATAGAGTTCGGCTGCCCTGGCCGAGCGACGGGTGAGTGCCGGGCCGGGCCGGCCATCCTGCCGCAGCCCTGCCCCCAGCACGACGATGACATCGGCTTCTGCGGCGCGTTCCAGGCGGCCATAGAGGAATACGGTGCCGATCAGCAGCAGCACCACGATCATCCATGTCAGCAGCAGGCGCGGGACCAGCCAGCGCAGCCCACCGAGGATGCGCCATAGCAAAGTGATCGGGGCACGCATCATAGGGTCCTGGGCAGGAGGATTGTGAATTCACTTCCCTGGCCCACGGTACTGTCCACATTCAACATACCGCCGTGCAATTCTACCGCCTGCTTGGCAATGGCCAGCCCCAGCCCTGTGCCAGAGATATCTTTGGCGTTTTTCGCACGATAGAATGGCTCGAACAGGCGAGGCAGGCTTTCCTCAGGGATGCCGATCCCTTCATCTTTCACCCGAATGACCATCCTGTCGGATTCGCACTCTAACGTAAACCAGACATTACCCGCATCACGGGAGTATTTCACCGCATTGGACAGCAGATTGCCAATGGCATAGCGCAGCAGCTTTTCGTCAGCGCGGATGCGTGTTTCCGAGCAATCAATGTTCAGTGACACTTTCAGGTCGGGGCGCATCCCGGATTTTATTTCTTTATAGATTTCGCGGCAAAGCATATGGAGGTCGATCATTTCCGTATTATACTCTGGCCCTACCGCCTCAGAGCGCATCATAGTAAGAATATCCGTCACCATCTCCAGCAAGCGGCTTATCTCACGCTCGATCGTTCTGAAGTGCTCGTGCCGCTTTTCCGGGTTCATGCGCTCGTAGTACCGTTCAAGCAGGGCAATGGCGGTGGAAATGACGGTGAGGGGGGTACGAAACTCGTGTGAAACCGAGGAAATAAAGCTGCTGCGTATCTGACGCAGTTCATTCTCTTTTTCCAGTGCCAGGTGAAGCTGTTCCTTTTCGCGTAGTTCGGCTTCCATACGGATACGTTTGGTGACATTATGGGCCACCACCAGTATTGCTTTACGTCCGGTAAAGTCCAGACGGTGTGATGTGATTTCCACATCAATGATGCTTTTGTTTTTCAAGCGATGCTTCCACACACCAGAGGCTTGCAGCACCGGTCGGCCACTGCTGATGTCTTCCAGCAGGCGCGGCACTTCCTCTTCTGGACGAATGTCGGTAATGCGCATGGAGAGGAATTCCTGGCGGCTGTAGCCATAATGCTCCACCGCAGTCGCGTTTACGTCCAGAAAAGCCAGTGTTTCCAGATCATAGACCCACATGGGCAGCGGGTTGTGCATGAAAAGATAACGAAAATCGTCTTCTCGTTCGCTCAGGGATTTGTATATCTGGCGGCGCTTTGCGAACTCGCGCCGGAGCGTAAGATAAAGGATGATCGCGGTCAGCGATACAAACAACAGGCCTTTATAGGTCTGGGCAAGGATGAGGAAGGAAGTATTAAATGAAAACAGATCATGCAAAATGGAGTCTGAGAAAACGATCCAGATCACTGCAATTATAAAATAACCGATGCTTAGGCGCAGCTCGGTAACCATGTATTAACCTTTAATTTGCCCTGTCAACCATAGCTTATTTTACAGCAGGTTAGTGAAATAAGCATCAAGCCTTTTAATTATGCATCCCGTTATTAAAAGGCTAATATTATTTATGGCTAATGTCTTATCCCGTTGTCGTCGGGCATGTCGGAAAAGCCTGGTACAGAGGTGCCCAGCATCCAGCCATTAACCATACTCAGGCGGATACGCATCACAGGCAGGAGTCCCTCGCCAAAGCCAATCGCAGGTTGTGGGGAAACTACAATGGGGTCTTTGAGGTGGATGAACTTGATGGTCGTCATACCGGGGCCAAGCGGCTCATCCTCGACGCTGTCGTCTTCTGCCTCGTCCACATCCGGGTAAAAATCTTCTGTGAGTTCGGTCAGATCAAAAGCATTTTCGGCCATTTTGCGTTCTTCTGGACTAAGGCCAGACAGAGAAGTGCGAATTTGCGATTGCAGCATGGCAGTGAGCGTTTCCAGATATTCGCGCTCACTCATTAGCGTGCCTGTCAGTATCGATCCGTTCACCATCAGCGTGATCCCCAGTGGCGCACCCCCCAGGTTGACGAGCGAGGATACCAGGTAGGACAGCACAAAATCCGGCTCCTGCCAGGAGAATCCATCGTCCGTATTATCAAATTCAAGGCCATTGAGCATCACGTTTACTCCTGCTGGTACGGATTGGTTAAACGGAGGGGAATTATAGCGGCATTAGATTGAAAAGACAGCGCCCATCTTGAGGCGCTTATGTCTGCTTGACACCCCTGTTCTATCGTGATACCATCGTTTTTATCCAATTGAATACTCTCATCAAGAGCGAGTGAGGGAACGGCCCTGTGAACTCGCGGCAACCCCTGAAGCGTCGGGAAGGTGCTAAGTCCGGCAGGTGAAAACCTGGTAGATGAGGAGTCACCGCATCGAACAGAGCGCTCCTTTCTACGCAGGAAGGGGCGTTTTATATTGGAAGGAATCCGGAGGACAGATGCTGAAAGCGTATCCCATACTGGAACATGACCCGGCACAGCGGGCGATGATTGAACCAACAGGATATATCCAACCTGTTGCAGGGATTCCCGAAACCTGTGTGCTGTGTTTCTTTCAGAATGCGATTAATACGGCCTGTGGCGAGGGGCGTGGTGAGATCATCCATCACCTGGGCAGCGAGGTCGGCACGAACCCGGTCTACCGTCTGGCTGTCAATGGCCAGTCGCTTGTCGTGGTGCATCCGGGTGTGGGTGCGCCAATGGCGGGT
This sequence comes from Anaerolineae bacterium, assembly GCA_041751455.1. Taxonomy (GTDB): domain Bacteria; phylum Chloroflexota; class Anaerolineae; order Aggregatilineales; family Phototrophicaceae; genus JAIOHN01. The sequence continues at coordinate 6,983 of JBGSXK010000646.1, read as the reverse complement.
GCATTCCTGGAAGAAATGATCGCGCTGGGCTGCAGGAAGTTTGTCGCCTGCGGTGGCGCGGGGGTGCTGGTGCCAGAAATGGCCGTAGGACATGTGGTGATTCCTATCAGCGCTGTACGTGACGAAGGCACTTCTTATCATTATCTGCCGCCCGCCCGTGAGGTTGAGCCGGACGCGGCGGGGGTAGCCGTCATCGAGTCCGTATTACAGCAGCATCATGTCCCTTACATCAAGGGCAAGACCTGGACGACCGACGCGATTTACCGGGAAACCCCGGCCAAGGTGCAGCTCCGGCGCGAGGAAGGCTGTATTACGGTGGAAATGGAAGCGGCGGCGTTTTTTGCGGTGGCACAATTCAGAGGCGTACAGTTCGCGCAGATTTTGTACAGTGGGGATGACCTGAGCGCAGAGGCATGGGACTTGCGCGACTGGCATCAGCAGGTATCGATTCGTGAGAAGTTATTCTGGTTAGCGGCGGAGGCGGCTTTACAACTGTAGATGGAGAATATCGAAGAACTGCACACGGAAGCGGAATTTCGGGAGGCTTTCCCGGTCTTGAAGGAACTGCGGCCCCATTTAGATGAAGCGCAGTATTGGGAACTGCTGGATGTGATGCGCGGGCGCGGCTATCGTATGTTTGCGGCGCGCGAGGATGGCCTGATTGTGGCGATTGTCGGTATAGAAATCGCGGCTAACTTCCACCAGGGCAAACACCTGTGGGTCTATAATCTGGTCGCCCTGCCGTGTGTGCGGCATAAGGGTTATGGCAGCCAGTTGATGACCTTTGTGGAGCAATTTGCTCAGGAGCAGGGCTGTAACAACGTGGCGTTGTGGTCGGGAACATTCCGCACCGATGCCCATCACTTCTATGAAGACCGGATGCACTATGAGCGGTTGGGTTATGTGTTCAGCAAAGACATGCGCTGTCATCCTGAGTCTGAGATTGAACTCGCAGGCCAGCCTGTCCTGGAAGCTCTGGCAGTGTGATGAGTGGGGCCGAGGCAGACCTTGCCCTGCTGCGGCAGGCGGCGCAGGGGCGTGAGTGGACCACGCTGCAAGATACGCTCAAGCGGCTGCTGGCCCGTATGGAGCCAATTCCGGCGCTGGAGATTCCCGCGCAGCGCATTAATGCCCACCTGCCGCGCTTCGAGGCTTATTACCCGGAGGCAAGCTGGGTGCGAGAGTTATTCATGACGGTGGCGGCCTACGCCTCCGCGCCCGGTGATCTGCCCGATTATGCCATGAGCCAGTTCCCACAGCCCGGCTGTGGCAATTTCATCAGCGCGGTGCTTGATCTGGCGCGGGCAGTGCAGACGAAATACACGGTGTTTGAGCGTTACAGCTTCATCACCAATGCGACAGCCAACGCGGTGCTGGCCGACCTGATGGATTTTTATTACGGCCAGCACCCTGGCGAATGGGCACAGCTTACCACACAGGCCGATGAGACAGATGCAGAAACCGGCCTCACGGTGCGTCAGACGTTATATATGCGCTTCTGGCTGGATGCAGACGTGGCGCAGCGTGATACGGCGGCGTGGCTGTCTATCGCGTTAGTATTGGAAGGACGGTTGACATGATACTGGGTATAGCAGAGCTTGTCATTCTGATGGCACTGGGGATTGCCGCTCTCATATTTATCGGCATGGCGAGAGCCGCGAAATCCGCTGGTATGCGGCCTAAGTCCAGGCCTGCTGTAGTGGATTACGGCGCGCTGAACGATGATGAGTTGCAAACGGAGATCGTACATGGCAGGACGATTAACGCCATCAAACGCTATCATGACCTCACCGGTGCAGGACTGAAGGAAGCCAAAGACGCGGTGGAATGGGCGATGGCGGAAGGGCTGGAAAACTTCGAGCCGAAAAAGCGCAGCGCGGCGGAATCCTTCAGCGGTGCAGGCATCCGTGACCTGCTGAAGGCCGGGCGCAGGGATGAAGCGGTGGAGCTGTACGCGAAATTCGCCGGGGTGGATGAATACACCGCGCAGGACGCGGTAGCCGACATCGAACGGGCGATGCGGCTGGAAGACGACACCGCGCCCGACCCTGAACTCTCGCCCGTGCTGGAACTGCTGCGAGCAGGCAACAAAATCGCCGCGATTAAAGCCTATCGTGACCTGACCGGGGCGGGGCTGGCCGAAGCGAAGGACGCGGTGGAAACGCTGGAACGGGATAGCTAAGCCGGCGGCTAAAGCCATACGGCTAGGAGTAGAAAGCCCGCTAAAGCGGACTTGAGGAGGTTAACTTGAAGCAGAAAACCTTACCTTTTCATGAATTTACAGGGGTGCAGGCTTATGATTGGACACCTGTAGCTTTACAGACTGTGCCTGATTTGCTCAGAAACTTACCACCACATAAGTTACAGGCAATCATTGCCAGTGGGAGTTTCATTAAGGGGAATACAGGCTTTTATTCAGGTAATGTTTCCGGCGTACATATCGGTAGTTTAGAAGTTTATCGTAAAGATGCAAAAGATTATCCAAACATCATTAACAAAGATGTTTATTTGATCTGGTCAGGAATTCTTCCTGATCAATTTGTGATACAAGGCCCAAGCAAAGATGAAGAACACCATATTAAAGAAATCCCTAAGCGCTATAGTGGAATTAAAACTATAAAATAGCACCCAATTTAACCGGAAAACGAACCAGCCCGTTTCAGCGATTTCCAGAAAACCTGGCCGGGCGGCTTTAGCCCGATCTATCAACACCATTTAACGGAGAACCAACACCTATGACCCGACGCAGCGAACGCACCTTCACCAACCGGCGCTATTTAGACGCGATTGACGATCACGTAGTCATTTTTGACGGCGCGATGGGCACCAGCTTGCAGCAGTATCCCCTCACGGCAGAGGAATTCGGCGGTGAGCAGTATAACGGTTGTGTGGATTATCTTGTTATCACCCGCCCGGATATTGTCCAGGCGGTGCATAAATCATTCCTGGATGTAGGCAGCGAAGTGGTGGAAACCAACACCTTTCGCGGCAACCGCCTCACTCTGAGTGAATATGGCCTGGGGGATCGCACCCTCGAGATTAATCGTACAGCGGCACAGATCGCCCGCCGCGCCTGTGATGAGGCCGAGCGCGAAACGGGCATCCCGCGCTTTGTCGCTGGCAGTATGGGGCCAACGGGTAAACTCCCCAGCGGCAACGACCCCGACCTGAGCAACATCAGCTTCGAAACACTGGCGGATATTTTCTACGAGCAGGCGCAGGGATTGGTGTTGGGCGGTGCGGATGTGCTGCTGATCGAAACCAGTCAGGATATTCTGGAAGTCAAAGCGGCGATTGTTGGCATTAACCGTTACTTTGAGGACAGCGGCCTGCGTGTCCCGCTTCAGGTGCAGATCACGCTGGATACCAGTGGCAAGATGCTGTTCGGGACAGACATTGCCGGGGCACTGGCGACGCTTGAAGCGCTGCCGATTGATATTATCGGGATGAACTGCTCCACTGGCCCGGAATATATGCGCGCACCGATTCAATATCTGATCGAACACAGTACCCTGCCTATCAGTGTGCTGCCAAACGCGGGCCTGCCTATTAATGTTGATGGTGAAGCCGTCTACCCCATGGAACCCGACCCGTTCAGCGAGATGGTGGCGGAATTTACCAAATGGGGTGTCAATGTCGTAGGCGGCTGCTGTGGCACCACGCCTGAGCATCTGGATAAGCTCTACCGGAAAGTGCATGGGCATCCGTTTAATGCGCTGCTCAACAGCAGCAAGGACGACACAGCACAGGAAACGCACTTTGTCCGCCGCCGCCCGAAGAAACGCCAGCCGAAGCATGAAGCGAAGGCCAGCAGTGCCATGACCGCCGCAGCGATGGTGCAGGACCCCGCCCCAACCTTAATCGGTGAGCGGGTCAACAGCCAGGGCAGCCGCAAGGTCAAGCAGCTTTTGCTGGAAGAAAATTATGACAGCATCGTGCAGATCGCCGTCGGGCAGGTGGACAGCGGTGCGCACATGCTGGATGTCTGTGTGGCGCTGACCGAACGGGCGGACGAAAAAGCCCAGATGGAAGCGCTGGTTAAAAAGCTGGCGATGTCGGTCACGGTGCCGCTGATTATCGATACCACCGAGGCAGACGTGGCCGAGGCCGCGCTGGCGCTCTATCCAGGGCGAGGCATCATCAACGGCAACAATCTGGAAAATGGTCGTGAGCGCATCGACAGTATTCTGCCGATTGCCGTCAAATATGGCGCGGCTGTGCTTTCGATGACCATTGATGAAGAGGGTATGGCGCACACGCGCGAGAAAAAATTCGAGATCGCCCAACGTATCACACAGATCGCTGTGCAGGATTACGGCATGTCGCCCGAAGACCTGATTTTCGATACGCTGACCTTCCCGCTGACCACAGGGCAGGAAGAACTGCGTAATGACGCGGTAGAAACCATCGAGGGGATTCGCCTCATTAAAGAGAATCTGCCAGGTGTGATGACCGCGCTGGGTGTGAGCAATGTGAGCTTCGGCATCGGCCCTGCGGCACGCGGCGTGTTAAACAGTGTGTTCCTGTATCACGCGGTCAAGGCCGGGCTGGATATGGCAATTGTCAATCCCGCCCATATCACACCCTATTCCGAAATTGCAGATGACCAGCGCAAGATCGCCGAAGACCTGATCTTCAACAGCGACCCGGACGCACTTCCGCGCTTTATCCAGTATTTCGAGCAGAATCAGGTGACTCTGGGCGGGAAGGAGGTCGAAGACCCGACCAAAGACATGACCTCCGAGCAAGCGCTGCACTGGCAGATCGTCCACCGCAAGAAAGAAGGTGTGGAAGCCCTGATCGATGACTGCCTGACTCGGCAGGACGCGGTGGGAGTGTTGAACAATGTACTGCTGCCTGCGATGAAAGAAGTGGGGGATAAATTCGGCGCGGGCGAGTTGATCCTGCCCTTTGTGCTGCAAAGCGCTGAGGCGATGAAAAAGTCCGTCGCCTATCTTGAGCAGTTTATGGACAAAGTGGAAGGCAGCACCAAAGGCGTAGTCGTGCTGGCCACGGTCTACGGGGATGTGCATGACATCGGCAAGAATCTGGTCAAGACCATTCTGAGCAACAACGGTTATACCGTCCATGACCTGGGTCAACAGGTTCCGGCCAACACCATCATCGAGAAGGCGCAGGAATACCAGGCTGATGCCATAGGCCTCAGCGCACTGCTGGTCAGCACCAGCAAACAGATGCCGCTGATTGTCAACGAACTGGCACGGCGCGATTTGCACTATCCGGTGTTGATCGGTGGTGCGGCGATCAATCGTAAATTCGGGCGGCGCATTCTGTTCCGCGATGATAACGGCCAGCCCTATCAGCCGGGTGTGTTCTACTGCAAGGATGCTTTCGAGGGTTTGTATGTGATGGACAAACTCGTTGATCCCATGCTGCGTGAGAACTTCATCACGCAGACGGTGGATGAGGCCAACGAGGAAATGGGCAAGCCTGCCCGCCGGGAACGTGTGGCCGATGCCCGTGCTGCACGCACGGTCAAATCCGCGCCCCGCATCCCCGCGCCGCCCTTCTGGGGCCCAAAGGCGATCAGCTACATGCCGCTGGAGATCGTCTTGCAGCATATCCACAAACCGGAACTGTTCCGCCTGTCGTGGGGCGCGAAGAATACGCAGGGTGCGGAGTGGGCCAAGCTGGAAGCTGATTTTGAGGCACGGCTGGAGCAGATGGGGCGGGACGCGCTGCGGCGCAAAACGCTGCGCCCCCAGGGGGTGTATGGTTACTTCCCGGTCAACAGTGAGGGTGATGACCTGATCGTGTGGGATTATCAGCCCTTCGCCGGTGCCAACGGCAAAGCGCCGGAACGAGTCGAAGTTGCCCGTTTCAGTTTCCCACGCCAGCCGCAGGGCGAATATCTGTGCCTCAGTGATTATTTCGCACCTGTCGATAGCGCCACAGTGGATACGGTTGCGCTGCAAGTCGTGACGGTGGGCGCACCCGCCAGCGAGGAATTTGACCGCCTGCAAGGCGCGGACAACTACAGCGAAGCCTACTTCTTTCATGGGCTGGCGGTGCAGGCTGCCGAAGCGACAGCCACCTATGTACACCAGCATATCCGACGTGAGCTGGGCATCGGCGCGGACGAGGGCAAACGTTATAGCTGGGGTTATCCGGCCTGCCCTGATCTGGACGATCATCAGATCGTGTGGAGTTTGCTGCCGCAGGCGGAGAGCGAAATCGGTGTCTCGCTGACGGAGTCATACCAGCTTGTACCGGAGCAAAGTACAGCGGCCATTGTGGTGCATCACCCCGACGCGAAATATTACTCGGTCGGCCAGATTGACCGCGTGGCGCAGATACTCGAAAGTTAGGAGGGAACATAAGCGGGCAGTGTACTTACTGCTCCCTGAGAAGAGTAGTCTATGGAACTCAATGCTCTGACAGGCTGCAAGCGCTATCTGGTGACGACGACGCTGATTATCGTGGCAATCTTCGCTTGCGCGACAGTGATCACAGTAACGCTGGATGTGGTCTGCGAGCGCGACATCGCCAACTGGCTGCCGATGTACCCGGAGGCCGAGGTGCTGTCGCTGACTTACAACTCGTTCCGCCCCTGGGCAATGGGGCGCACGAATGCAGTCATGAAGACGGATGCGCCGTTTGTGGAGGTCAACACGTGGTATGTGATGCAGCTTCGCGCCGCCAGTGATCGCAATGTGAATCGTGGTCTTGCTACCACCAATCACCGCCTGCAAATAGACCAGGAAAGCGATGGCACGCTGATTTACCTGAGCAGTGAGTGCGCGAGCTAGAGAAAAATTATTCATTGAGAGGGACTGAAGACCCTCTCCTGCAAAGTAAAACGTAAGAGAAACAGGATGAAAGATCATGGCAAAGCAGGTGTTTTGGGAACGGTTGCAGACAGGAAGGCCACTGCTGGCAGATGGCGCGATGGGCACGATGCTGCACCAACACGGCGCAGCCATACATGCCTGTTTTGATGCGCTTAATCTGGAAGACCCGGC
>JBGSXK010000645.1:0-2886 GCA_041751455.1 Anaerolineae bacterium | reverse complement strand
GTTCCCATGAATGAAATGCTGGGCAGCGGCAATAATCCCCTTACTTATGGAATTGTCCTCCTCACTTATGCTGGCCTGTTCGTAACGATCAGACAGGCCGCTCCACGCATGGAAAAGCATTTCCAAAAGTCTTTCTTTGTGCTTTATATGGTGTGGGCAGTCGGCATCTTCGTCGGCAATTATATCTTTTATCGGCTCGACCTGATGAGCTTCCTGCCCTGGCTCAACAATTTTATTCATGCTTTTCTGTGGATTGGATTGTGTCTGGGGTTTTTATACGCCATTTCCTACAAAAGACCCCTCTGGGAGCAGCTTGTGTTGTTCACTGTTTACAGCTTTGTGGTCAAAGTGGTGGAAAATAAAGTGCTGGGCACATGGGAATTGGATCACTTCTTTTTTATAGAGGGTAACCTGCCCTACATCATTGGCTGGAGTCTGGTAGATGCGCTGTATCCGGTTGGGTCAGCCATTGTTTTATGGATTGCCGCGCATTTTATTACAGGACTAGTCACTCCAAAGCTTAATCTGACGAGCAGTAATGACATCGATTGAGGCTATATAGCGTATAGCAGGAGGGCGTATTTTGATCAACACCCTCCTGCTTATTATACAAAATGCTTAGCCTGCGTTATCTATCAGCGCCCGATAGATACGCGGCGCACTCATAGGGAGATCAGACATATAGATTCCGGTAGCGTCGGCAATTGCATTCGCAATTGCTGCCGCTGTGGGCACAACAGGAGGTTCGCCCACCCCACGCGCCCCAAAAGGCCCATGCTCAGACGGAACCTCTACCAGCACGGTATCCATTTCAAGCGCCGCCTGGGTGGCATCCGGCAACGCATAATCCATAAACGATGCCGTAAGTAACTGCCCCTGCGCATCATAGATCATATTTTCATACAACCCCCAACCGATGCCCTGAGTCGCTCCCCCCATCATTTGTCCCTGGATCGCCAGCGGGTTAATTGCCTTGCCCACATCCTGAGCAATCACCAGCTTATGAATTTTGACCTCGCCTGTTTCCCGATCCAGCTCTAATTCTACCAACTGCGCGCTGAAGCCCGGTGCCTGATCTGTGATCGCGTTGCGACCATGGGCAAATACCGGCGCATACTCCCCACCAAAGTCCATCGCAATCTTGGCAATCTCACGCAAGCTGATCGTCTTTGAAGGAAGACCACGAACCTGCACTTTACCATCGACAATTTCCAGGTCTTCTACAGCAGCCTCGAATTCTTCAGCGGCGATCTCGAGAACCTGCTGCCGTGCCGCCTTAGCAGCCATCACCACGGCCGCCCCGGTGGTATAAGTGACCTTGCTGCCCGCGCTGGCTCCAGCATAAGGTGAGGTATGAGTATCCCCAGCGACAATCCGCACCTGATCGGCAGAAACACCAAACGCCTCCGCTGCCAGCAACGTAAAGCCTGTCCAGGTGCCGCTCACGTCTGTCGCGCCCACATGAATGTGGATTAAGCCATCCTGATTCAAGGCACAGGCTGCTAATGCAGGCTCGGTGCCCCCCATCCAACCGCCCAGCGCGATACCTACCCCTCGGCCCTGCGCACGCGCTGCATCCCGGTTTTGCCAGGCGGGGTGGTGGCGCAGCGCTTCCAAAGCCTCGCGCATTCCCATGCCCGGCCAGGGTTTGTTATCAGCCATCGGGTCGCCAGGGCGAGCTGCATTCTTCAGCCGCAGCTCGATAGGATCAAGATCGAGCTTACGCGCAAGCTCATCCAACAAGCAGTCAATAGCAAAAATCACCGAGGGCGCACCGGGGGCACGATAAGCACCCACCGACTGCTTGAAGGTCAGCACTTCGGTAGCCTCCACAAAGAAATTGGGGACGGGGTAAAAACTCACCAGCATAAAGCCCAGGAAATCCGCCAAGTTCATAGGGTAACAGCCGGAGTCCATGTACACCCGGCCTTCCAGCGCGGTCATTGTGCCATCACGTTTCGCGCCCACTCTGGCATAAATTTGCACAGGGGGCGCAGGGTTGGTTGCCAGCATTTCCTCCATGCGAGTCAATACCAAACAGACCGGACGGCCTACAGCCCGCGCAGCCAGGGCGATCAATGGGTCGTAGATGGGGAATTTGCCACCGAACCCTCCGCCTATTGCCATACCTGTCACACGCACATCCGATTGCGGCACATCCAGAATCTCCGCAATATCTGCGCGCACACCAAATGGCCCCTGAGTACTCGACCAAACATTCGCCCCGCCTGTAACCGGGTCTGGCTGCACGATTACGCCATGTGTTTCCAGCGAACTCTGATGCACCATGGGTGTCGTGATCGTGCGCTCCACCACAATATCGGCCTGGGCAAAAGCCGCCGTCACATCCCCGCGAGTCCGAGTCTTGTAATGGGCGATATTCGTACCCACCGCCAGACGATCCCCATTATCATCATCATCGACATCCGCACCATGCGCCCCTGCATCGCTTGAGCCTTTGGGAATACCATTAGGCCAGACCAGCGGGGCACCCTCCGCCAATGCCTCCTCGATGGTCATGACCACAGGCAGCGGATCATAATCCACATGGACGACTTCTGCACCATCTACTGCCGCCCCTTCATCAACAGCCAGCACCAGAGCCACCGGCTGCCCCACAAAAATAACGCGATCCCTCGCCAGCAGCAGTTTACTGCGTGAGGAAGGCACCACCTGTGGCAAATCCAGAGCAGTGAGTACAGCAACCACGCCCGGCACCCGCAGTGCAGCTTCCGTATCAATATTGCGAATATTTGCGTGAGCATAGGGGCTTGGGACTATACGGGCGTGAAGCATACCCGGCAGATGCAAGTCCCGCACGAATGGTAGTGTGCCTGTTACTTTCGCACGACCATCAATCAGCGCCTTTGGCTGACCAATAACGCT
>JBGSXK010000644.1:0-5075 GCA_041751455.1 Anaerolineae bacterium | reverse complement strand
AAGGTGTGCCGGTGAATATTTATGGCGTGGGATCACGTTTTTTGAATAATGATGAGACCACCAACACTGATTATTCGATGGATATTGTACGGGTACAACTCAATGGGCAGTGGGTGGAGATGACAAAGATAGGCCGCCAGCCCTGTGACAACCCGGATTTAGCGCCCGTGGATTTGCGGGAAGTTGAGTAAGTAATGGCGGACGAACGGAATAACAGGCTGGATGATTGGAAGCAACTACGTCGGGATGCTGATAAAGGTCGTGAGCCTGATCTGGTATCTGCACAACTTGGGCAGCGCCTGGTTTCGGTGGCGGCACTGATCGAGAAAATCGAGAAAGCATTTGTGGAGGAATATACCAATACACCTGTATTGGCCCAGGCTGATACCGAGGCGAAACGTCTGCGTCTGCTGGTAGGCACGGTAAATTATGTGCTGACAGTCGAGTCGGTGCAGATGTCCGGTGATGAGATGGCATCTTTGATTGCACGTGTTTACAGTGACCTGTTTGGTTATGGCCCATTGGATGCTTATTTTCTGGATGAACGAGTGACCACGATTGCATTGGATGGTGTGGATAAAGCCGCAGTAAGGTATGGGCATGGTGATCTAGTGGATGTGGGACCCTTGTTCCAGGATGAGACCCATCTGCACCGAATATTGCGGCGGTTGCTGATGGATGCGGGCACTGATTTGCCCGATGACCAGCCTTTTATTGAAATCGGGTTGATGGCGGGGGCACGTCCGGTGTGTGTCAATTTAATGCTGCCGCCTGTGACATTCACCTATAACGCTGATATCCGTGTGCATCCGGCTGTACTACCTACCCTGCACAATCTAATTGATTCTGGTTTCCTGAGTGAGCAGGCTACCATATTTTTGCGAGCGCTCGCCCAATCCCCGCACAGTTTTATCATTGTGGGAGATACAGAGGCAGGCAAAACAACTTTGCTGAGTGTGATGGCGCAGCTTTTACCACAGCCTGAACACACAGTGGCGATAGAGCGGGCGGGGGAACTACGATTGCCAGAGGAGGTACAACGTTGGGTGACACGCTGGCCTGTGGGTGATGTTGCAGGGGTGACATTTGGTGATCAGATTGGTGCGGCGCTGGCGGAACAGCCGGCGTGCATCCTGCTCGACGAAGTGCGCGCCGACGAACCACAGAGCATTGCGCCCCTGCTATCTGAACCAGCAGCGCCCCGCCAGATATGGTCATTTCGCGGGCCATTTGATGCGAAGCGGCTGCGCAGCGCATTAAGTATGCTGGCAAGGCGAGCAGATGTCGAACAGGGGGAGACATTGGTGAATGCACTCTACCACCGACTACCCTTTGTCGTGACACTGTGGCGCGCGCAGGGCCAAATCCGCCTATACAGCATCGCCGAGTGGCAGTTCACGTCTTCGGACTATCCAGATTATGTGCTGCTGCTGGAGACGCGAGAGGGTCAACAATGCCTGACAGGCAAACGTCCCGTCCATACGGTAGATTTACCGGAGGATTTTTGGAGAATTTAGGATTTGAGATGCTCTTCTGCCCATGCCAGCCATGCGCGCATCAGCGCCAGCGGCTCGGTTTCACCCTGTGCGCTGTACTGCTTTGCACCCACCCATGCCTGAAACTGCCTATCAGTCTGCCATGACTGGTAGGGTGTGCGGTCAATGAGCCACAAGGCATCTTCAAGATTGTCATCCCAACGAGGTGTGTCTTCATCCTCCATGGCGGATAACCAGACCTCATGTATTGTTTTTTCTTCCTCTTGCAAGTCTTCAGCGGTAATTTCACGCTGGTAGATCATGCGATCATCGTTATCGTAAACAATAAAATCGTATTCCACATCGCGTGATCCAACCCAGATTTTGCGCATGTGCCACCCTGCACGTTCGGCAATCAAGTATCGTAGTTCGACTCCCTCAGGCAAATTTCGCCAGTCGCTCATACCTGCTCCCCATGTGCAGCACGCCGCAGGCTCTCGGTAAAGGGCGGGCGGGCGATACCATTCTCGGTTACGATGCCCGCAATATACCGATACGGGGTTACATCGAAGGCTGGGTTGCGTGCATTGAAGTGCGCGGGGGCGATGGCGTTACCATATGGCGCGAGGACTTCGCTTTTGTCACGTTCCTCAATCGGAATCTCCGCGCCCGATAGCAGCACGAGATCAATAGTGGAAGTGGGTGCGACCACATAAAATGGGATGTTATTCTCTTTTGCCAGTACCGCGATCTGATAGGTGCCAATTTTGTTGGCGGTGTCGCCATTGGCGGCGACACGATCTGCACCGACCAGCACTATTTTGATCTCCCCTTTTTGCATATAAAATCCGGCAGCGGTATCCGGCAGGATGTCATAACTTACGCCTAGCTGTTCCAGTTCCCACGCGCTCAGGCGTGCTCCCTGTAAACGCGGGCGGGTTTCATCGAGCAGGACATGAATCTTTTTATGTTGCTCATAGGCGGCGCGCACGACACCCAGTGCGGTACCGAAATCTACTGCCGCCAATGCTCCGGTGTTGCAGTGATGCAAAATAGTGTCACCATCACGAATGAGCTGTGCCCCGTGCGCACCCATACGCTGGTTAATGGTGACATCCTCGTCAGCAATGCGCTGGGCTTCATCCAGCAGTGCCGCACGTAAAGCGTCTGGGCTGGTGAACTCACCACTGATGGCCATTTCCAGCAGGCGATCAACCGCCCAGGCGAGATTGACCGCAGTGGGGCGCGCTGCCTTCAACACTTGTGCTGCGGTGTGCAGGTCAGTGATCAGCTCATCGAGTGTGGTAGCGCTACTCTGTTGAGCGGCAAGTGCCATCCCAAAGGCAGCAGACGCACCGATAGCAGGTGCGCCGCGCACCGTCATATCAGTAATGGCTGACGCAACAGATTGATAATCGGGCAAATCAACAGTGACCAGCTCCCAGGGAATTTTTTTCTGATCGATCATACGGACAAGGCCGTCAGACCACTCAACAGTGCGCATGGTTAAATAATTCCCTTTACAACTTCAACACCATTCAACAGCATATGATAAAGAAAGACCAGGTGCAGAAGATCACCATCATGAGGCATGATGCCAATTTCCTGTGCTTTAGCGACAGGCATATCATAGGTTTCGACAGTGTTTACAGGCAGGATAACTCGAATTCCCTGCATCTGATGCTGGTTGGCACGCAGACGCAGGTGCAGCGCCAGTTGATGAGTACAAAGGTCTGTACAGTCACCGACGACAATCCAGGATTTGATATGATTGCGGGCTTCCAGCCATTCCGCGAAGCCTGGTGCGAGACCAGCATTAATCGAATTCTTGGGAATTACAGCCAGTTGATCGAAGAAAGGGAGCGCCTGGAAGGCCTCCACAGTTTCCGCTTCTTCTGTTCCCCCGATGCAGTGTGGAGCATACTGGGCAAACTCGACCGCATCAGCCGGGTGTGCATCCTGTGGCAGCGCGATGTCGCGCACCCCTTGTGCCCAGGCCAGCCTAAAAAGCTCTGCAATCGGCTCGACAATCTGGTTCACACGCGGGGAGGATAGCGGGCCAATGGAACAAAATCCCTTAATCACATCGACCGAAACAATCCCTACTGCGCGCGGGTCGGCCTGAGTCAGAGTGGATAAGGGCAGGGGTTGCAGGCTGGCCTGCCAATCCAGCATCCACTGAATGAACGGTTTACTTTGTTTGATAAAAGCGTCTAATTCCATGCCCTCTTTCCTTGTAGCCAGGCGCTTTATGGGAAAAAGCGCCGTGCTTTGGTTTCAAGCTGCGCATCTTTGCGGAAGCGATACAGCTTGGCTGGGCGGCCTCCGGTTTTTTTGTAACGACTGATTGATTCTACAATTCTGGCTTCACGAATTTTTTTGCGGAAATTGGCTTTATCCAACTTGTGGTCGTTGAGGATAACCATATAGGCTTCCTGCAACTCGCGCAGCGTAAATTCTTCCGGCATCAGTTCGAAGGCGGCAGCAGAGTATTCGATTTTGTAGCGCAGACGTGTGAGGGCTGCTTCCAGGATTTCGGCATGGTCGAAAGCCAGTTCAGGCAGATCATACACACTGTGCCAGGCGCGCTGCTCATTGTCTTCTGACAGACATTCTTTGGTCAGGCGGTCTGTGGAAACCAGTGCGAAATAGGCCACACTAATCACCCGTCGCCGGGTATCCCGCTTTGGCGCGCCAAAGGTGTACAGTTGTTGGAGATAGATGTTTTCGACAGTGGTTTGTTCCCGAAGCTGGCGCATCGCCGCATCTTCCAGCGCTTCGTCGGAGTGGATAATGCCACCCGGCAGCGACCAGTAACTTTCATAACCTTCCTCATGCCGCCGGACAAGATAAACCTTTAAGTCCTGGTTAAGCAGTGTAAAGATTACTACATCGACAGCAACACTGAGCAGCTTTTCATTCTTGTAGGTGGGTGTGTTTGTATTCATCATGACTGTTCCCACTATAAAATGGCTGCCCAGTACGGTCAATGTTGAGGATTAGTTATTGATAGCTGGCGATCACGGCCTGAAGGATTTCATAGGGCACCGGGCCGCGATCCCACTGGCGACCCCCTGCGGTGATGAACTGTGGCCTACCGCCTTCCACCCGAATCATGACTGTGGGCGTACTCTGGACACTCAGGCTGCTACCCAGCCGCACATCAGTCTCATGTTGCCGAGCGCGCTCGGCACAGGAGAGCAGGGCACTGTAGTTCAGCCCCATACGATCTGCCAGTGTACGGGCTGTGTCGCGGTTGAAGCGGGCCCGACTGCCCAACTCGAACAGGATGTCATGGGCTTCCCAGAAGCGTCCTTCTTCAAGGGTTCCTGCACACTCGGCCAATTGCGCGGTGTAAGGACCGTAAGTCGGATCGGCAGCGCTAATGAACATCCGATATTCCAGCCGCGCCTGACCAGTTTTTACATAGTCATTAATAAGCTGATGTATGGTGGGGGAGTAACTCTGGCAGTGTGGACAGGCGAAATCGGCAAATTCGACAATCGTGATCGGGGCTTCAGGTTCCCCCAGTACGAAGCCCCCATCGGCCAGCCGTTCCTGGGGAATATCCGAATAAGCACCGGCTGCTGCCGGGGTCAC
>JBGSXK010000643.1:0-5640 GCA_041751455.1 Anaerolineae bacterium | reverse complement strand
TTTTTCACCTTCCTCTACGGCGACCTGCACGCGCATATGATTTCGATGCCTCTGATGCTGCTGGCGCTGGCACTTTTGCTGCATGAAGTGTTGGCCGCCGGACATGATTCGCGTGGACGCTGGACACAGTTTTTTGCACTGGGACTGATTGCGCTCACCGTCGGGATGCTGCGCGCGACCAACACCTGGGATTGGCCAACGTTTATGATTTTAGGGGTAGCTGGGTTGAGCTTTGCGTGGTGGCTACACTGGCGACATATTAATCGTCGTTCCGCCATTCAATTTGTTCTGCGAGTAGGCGGCTTTGTGACGCTCAGCTTCCTTTTCGTGCTGCCCTTTACCACCTGGTACGCGACAGTCTATGGTTCAATTTTGCCCTGGACAGGGGGCAAAACCCCATTGTGGGCATATTTTGATCTGCATGGTGTCTTTATATTTTTGATTGCATCACTGCTCGTCTGGGATACTGGACGCTGGATGCGCAGCGTGTATGTTGGGGCACTGCGCGGGATGGGGTTGCTGCTGCTCTCGCTGGGGCTGGGTGTGCTGGCGGTACTGGCCGCTTCGGTGGTAGTGGCGGCTATGGAGTATCAGGCGGCCCTGGTGGTCGTGCCGCTGCTGTTGTGGATTACATTTCTGTTTTTCCGGCAGGGACAATCACGCGAGATTCAGATCGTGTTGGCGTTGGCCGCGTTGGCATTGGGGCTGACACTGGGTGTGGAAATCATCGTGATCGGCGGGGATATTGGGCGCCAGAATACCGTATTCAAGTTTTATATGCAGGCGTGGATGCTCTTCAGCGTGGTGGGTGGGGCTGCTTTTGCCTGGCTGGTGAGCGCGGCGGGTAGATGGTCACCGGGGTTGCGCCATGGCTGGTACATAATCGCCAGTATCCTGTTCACCGTTGCCGCGATGTACCCGATTATGGCGAGTCGTGGCAAGGCAGTAGAGCGCATGGCACCGGATATGCCCTTTACGCTGGACGGCATGGAGTATATGAAATACGCCAGACAGGGTGAGAATAATACCTGGATTCCACTGGAAGATGAGTATCATATGATTCGCTGGTTGCAAGAAAACGTGGAGGGTGCGCCTGTGATTATCGAGACGCAAAGCTGGCGCGAATACCTGTGGGGCGGGCGTGTAGCGATCTACACCGGCCTGCCCTCAGTATTGGGCTGGCGCTTCCACCAGACCCAGCAGCGCACGATGGACCCCCTTGTACAGATGGTCAACCAGCGCCGTGCCAATATCAGCGGGTTTTATGCCACCCATGATATTGAAAAAACCTGGGAGATGATCCGTTATTACGATATCAGCTACGTAATTGTCGCTGGGCTGGAACGAGCCTATTTCGCACCCGAGAGCCTGGAAAAATTCGATGCGATGGCGGAGCAGGGTTTGCTGGAGAAAGTTTACGCGCAGGGGCAGTCCACTGTGTATAAAGTGAATAAAGAGGCTGATCTGGTCGCCAGGGAAGTTGCCCTGGCCGAAAATATGGAGTAGTCGGTGTTCGATTGGTTGTTACGCGAAGGTGGAATTGCCCTAAGCTGGTGGGGGCTGGTGACACTGGCAGGCGTGGCGGTCTATCCGCTACTGGTACGTCTTTTGGGCAACCTGCCGGATAAAGGCTATACGCTGGCGCGCGCGGCAGGGCTGCTGCTGGTGGGCTTCGTTTTCTGGTTGCTGGCGAGCATGGGCTTTTTGCGCAACACGACAGGCAGTATGCTGCTGGCATGGTTGATTATACTGGCGGGCGGGCTGGTGTTCTACTTCCGTGCTGGCGAACGCATCGACTGGCGTTTATGGTGGCGGCAGAACCGCACCATCATCATTACAGGTGAGATTCTGTTTATCGTGCTGTTATTTGGCTGGGCATTATATCGCGCTCACATCAACGAAACATTTACCACCGAAAAGCCGATGGAACTGATGATGATGAGCAGTGTCATGCGCAGTGAGATCTTTCCGCCCAATGATGGTTGGCTCTCCGGTTATGCCATCAGCTATTACTATTTCGGTTATGTGTTAAGCGCGATGCTTTCTATGCTCAGTGGTATCAGCAGCAGCATGGGCTTTAGCATGACGATTGCGCTGCTGTTTGCTCTCACCGGGCTGACAACTTTTGGTGTGGTGTGTAACTTGGTACGCTCACGTGATGTCACTGCTGAAAAGCCCGCCACATCGCGCTTGCCTGTGTTAATCGGGTTATTGGGCGCCATTTTTGTGGTATTGATGGGCAATTTTCAACTGCCGCTGGTCGAACTGCCTTATCAGATGCGTACTGCGAGTGACGAATATCTGCGCTTCTGGGGGCAGGAGCAGCGCCTGGTTCCCAAGCCACCGCTGCAAGAGGGCGAAATTCTTACTCCGGCGGATTGGGATCATTGGTGGTGGTTTCGTGCCAGCCGCGTAGTAGCAGACCATGACCTGAACGGCCAGCCTATCGGCATCCAGCCGATTGATGAATTTCCGCAGTTCAGCTTTCTTCTGTCCGATAATCACCCGCATGTGCTGGCACTGCCGTTTGCCATGCTGGCATTGGGGCTGGCACTGAACCTGCTGCTGACCGGGCGTGACCCCAATCGCATCGAGATTCTTTTTTATGCCGTGTGCCTGGGTGGACTGGTGTTCCTCAACACCTGGGACGGGCCAATTTATATGGTGGTGTTAATAGGCGCAGATGCCCTGCGGCGTTTGCTGCGCAACGGGGGCGGCAGGCTGATTGGACGTGATGGATGGGGGTTGCTGCGACTGGCGCTGGCCCTGGCTGGGCTGACAGCGGTGCTGTATTTCCCCTTTCTCATCAGTTTCCGTTCACAGGCCGGAGGCATTCTGCCCAATCTGCTTTACCCCACGCTGTTCCGCCAGTATTTCCTGATGTTTGGCCCGTTTGTGATCATTTTGACTGCCTTTTTGCTCATCGAGGCGTGGCGCGCACGGGCACATATGAATTGGGTACTCGGTCTTCAGACAGCAGGTGTTTTGTTGCTTGGCCTGCTGTTGGTGATGCTGGTGCTGGTGGTTGTGGGTGGCCTGCTGAGCGAACAGCGCCTGCCAGTGGTGGATTATGTCGAGCGTAACGGTGGGTGGGGTGAAGTGCTGCCGCTGTTATTGAGTAAACGCCTGACACACATCCTCACGACGGTGGTGCTGCTGGCAGGGGTAGTGCTGGTGGTAGGGCGTTTGTTCCCCCGCATCGCACGGACTGACCAAAACAATGATGCTCCGAGAGAAGCGCGACACGTGGTGACTTATCCTCCGGCGACAGGTTTCGCGCTGCTGCTGGTGGGCGCGGGCGTGGTGCTTACTCTCGTGCCAGAGTTTCTCTACCTGCGTGATAACTTTGGGGTACGCATTAATACTATTTTCAAGTTTTATTATCAGGCATGGTTGTTATTCAGTGTGGCCGGGGCCTATGCGGTTTACTCAATGCTGGCGGATGCGCATCTGCCGCTGCCTGCACCACTGATGCGGGCGGGGTTGACTGCCGTTATTGCGACTACCGTTCTGCTTGGCCTGTTGTATCCGCTATTTGGGATCCAGAATCGCACCTCGTTTGAGGCGTTTCGTACCTTGAACAGTGGGTTTTCTGAAATCACTATGGATGGTGGTGGGAATTTCATCAGAGGTAGCAGTGGTGATTATGAATCCATTATCTGCCTGGGCGGAATTATAGAAGGTGGTAATGTGGTGGTGGTGGAGGCGGTAGGCGGGTCTTATGACTCGGCTTATGGCCGGGTGGCCGCGCTCACTGGGCTGCCGATTGTACTCGGCTGGGAAAACCACGAAGGTCAATGGCGCGGCCCCACCTATGGCGCTGTAGTCGGCTCACGTCCACAGGACATCTCGCAGCTCTATACTGATCTGCGCTGGGATATGGTACAGCCGATTGTTCAACGTTATGGCATTAACTATATCTTCTATGGTACGAGTGAGCGTAACAAATATGGTGCCCAGGGTGAGCAAAAGTTCACGGATAACCTGGAACCAGTGTGCGAACGTGGCGGCAGCCGTTTTTACCGGGTTACGCCCCAGTCTGTGGCGGCGGTGAATGGATGATTGAGGGACGTATGCAAGCAGTGACGACGGAAGCACTTCAGACGGAGCGCCAGCCGCTGCGATTGGCAGTAAGTTATGAGTGGATCGCCTACGCAATAGTTATCGGGCTGGCCTTTATTCTGCGTTTTGCAGAGTTGGATAATGTACCGCTGACAATGGACGAGGCACGGCAGGCACTGGCAGCCTGGCGGATGGTTAGCCCTGACGCGCCTGGAAGTACAATTATCCCGGAAAGTCCGCTGCTATTTGCCCTGCACAGCCTGACCTTCAGCCTGTTTGGTGCTTCTGAAGGCACGGCCAGGTTTTGGACGGCTATCGCTGGAGTGCTGCTGGTGGCTGCACCGCTGCTGTTTCGTAGCCTGCTTGGACAGGCGAGAACGTTTCTTTTTAGTTTTATTCTCCTGTTCTCACCTGTTTTACTGGCGGCTTCACGTTTTGATGCGCCGCTGGTGTGGGCGCTTTTGTGTGGGGTTGGTGGCCTGTGGGCTGTCCGGCACTGGTGGCAGCGTGGCCAACCGGGCGACGCACTGCTGGCCTCCGCTTTTTTCGCAGGGCTGCTGCTGCTCACTGACCCAGCGGGCTTCATGCTGGCATTGATTCTGTTGGGCGCGGCAGTGATTGGCGTGTCCTGGGGGCGGGCGGAAGAAGAGGAAGATGAAGCCGTGTCGGACGTGGCCTTACGGTTGCGTAACTGGCCATGGGGTAGGTCACTGCTGGTGATCGTGCTGGTGGTGGTACTGGTGGCCACCGGGTTCATGCTCTATATCCCTGGCTTATCCAGCGTCAGTGAGCTGCTGGCACAGGGTTTGAGTGGCGCGGTCACGCTGCGCAATGGTGCGCCAGCTTTATACCCGTTGGTCGTGGCTCTGTTTTATGAGCCGGGCATTTGGCTATTAGGCATTTTTGGCCTATGGTGGATGGCTCGACGCGGTACCCTGAGTCCTGTAGACCGCTTTTTTGCGGTGTGGCTGGCATTAGGTGGTGCCGCAACACTGTTGTATCGTGGGGGAGGGCCAGAACATGCTCTCTGGCTGACCATCCCGGCGGCAGGTTTGGCAACACAGGCATTTGTGCATCTTCTGGAAGATGTACGTCATCCGTTTTTGCATGTGCCCCGTTGGAGTAAGTGGGTGCTGGCGTTGGGTATGATGGCGCTGTTGTTCATCGTTGCCGTTAACCTCCATGCGACTGGACGCTCGATTGTCCGTGCCTCACAGGGCTCAATCATGACGCTGGTGCAGGGCTATTGGGAGCAGATTTCTCTGTCGCTGTTTGGCGAATCCAGCGGACAAGTTATCGCAGTAGACCCTGCCAATATGATCTGGATATTTATCGCGCTGGCGCTGATGATTCTGGGTGCCTTTATGGCGGCGACTCTGTGGGGAATAGCGGTGGCACTGCGTGGCGCGGCACTGGGCCTGCTGCTTTTTGCATTGGTGACTTCGTTGGGCAGTGGGTGGTCGGCCTCTGTCACGAATGCAGATAATCCGGCTGAACTGTGGCATCCAGGTGCCACCTCGCGTGAGACTTTTCTGCTGCGCGCCACCCTGGAAGAACTTTCCCGACGCGACCCGGCCA
>JBGSXK010000642.1:0-4141 GCA_041751455.1 Anaerolineae bacterium | reverse complement strand
CTGGCTGGCAGATGATTGGACCCTATTGGCCAGCCATGTTTATGAACCCGTTTTATGTTTGGATGGGACATAGGCGTGGGCAACTGGTTTGCCCGCTTGATCCCACGCCCGAATCGCGTTTATGGTATTACAAGCTGCTTGGCTGTGACGCGGTATTGACGAACAACCCAGCCAAAACACGTGATGCACTGGGACGCTAGGCCAGCAGCGATTGCAGTTTTAACGCCAGCGACATATCTCCCTGAACTTTCAATTTACCACTCATAAACGCCTGCATGGGATTGAGTTCGCCTTTTGTCACGGCCACCCAATCCTCTGCAGAAGCTTTTAAAGTCATGCTGGGATTGTCTGCCTGCCCCTGGCCGGTCTCTGCTGTTCCATTAGCGAGTTTTAACCAGTACAGACCACCGTTATCGCCGCTGAGATCAAATTGAATGACTGCATCTACACCCTCTGCCTTCTGAGGGTCGAAATTTTCCACCATAGCATTAAACAACTGATTGAGTTCCTGGCTTGTGGCCATAAGAATTTCTCCTGTGAAGCGCTGTTTATAGGAAACTTCGAATTGTTATATCATCAAACGCGCGAATAGTATACAATCAAACGGGTTTATGCCCAATAAATATTTGGAGAATATCCCATGAGGCGTGTGAGACATATTCTGCTGTTCACATTGGTTATGCTCTCATCGCTGTGTGTTGCGAGTCTACAGGCGCAAAGCGAGGATCCTCTGCCTGATCTTCCCGGCCAGATCGCTTATGTCGGAAGTGATTTTAATATTTATACTATGAGACTGTCGAACCAAAATCAGCAGGCGCTGACTTCTGATGCTGCCGGGCAAAGCCGCCAGTACCAATGGCCAACATGGTCTGTGGATGGTCGGTTGGCTTATTTTGGAGCTTTTTTAGAAGAAGAACAGCTTTTTTTGAGCATATTTATCTCTCCTGATGGAAGTGAACCCGGCATACCTGTTTACAGTCAGGAGAATGAGATATTCCAGTACGCTTATTGGTCGCCAGAAAATTGTGAGGCCGCAGAGAGGAACTGCCGTGATCTTGCGGTACTGCTGAGCAGTGCCACCAGGGGCCTGTTTGTCGAGATTATCCGCAATCGTAGTAATCTGAATGAAAATTTTACGGTAGGCCGTGGCTCCCCTTTTTATTTTAGTTGGTCGCCAGATGGGAACCGCATGTTATGGCAGCGCAACCAGCAGACTTTTGAGATTTATGATGCAAATATTGATTCTGTGACTGAAACCCTGGAGCAGGCCCCCGGCTTTGTTCAGGCTCCAGCATGGTCTCCTGTCGATGATCGTTTGTTATTGGGTGTGTTGAGCAGCGGCACATTGTCCGACCTGATTATCATTGAGGATGATGAAACCGTAGAACTGGTGACAGAACTTGATGGGCTGATTTCTTATAGTTGGTCGCCTGACGGGAATTATGTAGCGTATCGTGTGCTGAGCGAGGGTAACACTTTTCATGCGCTGTTCGTCGTGGATGCTGTAAGCGGTGAAACGATTGCCCGAAGCCCGGTGACAGGGGTTATTTCTTTCTTCTGGTCGCCAGACAGCCGTAAGCTTGCTTATCTCACACTGGCCTCACCACCCGGATCCTTTAATGCCGGGCTGGAAAGCAGCGGGAAAGTGGCGTTAACAGCGCAGCAGGTGACAGGATTAACCTGGACAGTACTCAATGTGGCGGATAGCTCAGTCCAGCGTTATGGCTCCTTTGTGCCTACGCGCACAATGCTGTATATGTTGCAATATTTCGATCAGTTCAGCCAGAGTCATCGCGTCTGGTCGCCCGATAGTAATTATCTGCTTTACAGCGAATTAACGGCTAATGGCCCTGTAATAAATGTGCTGGATACCGCCCGCGCTGATAGTGTTCCTTTTTCAATTGCGGAGGGGATTATTGGCGTGTGGAGCTTCGAGTAGGTTTCATAAGCTTTCGACAAAAATGCGTAGATTTCTGATTTTGCCCGGCGTTTTGCTGGTCGGCCTTGCGGCCTGCGTACGTAACCAAACTGAATATGTGGTGATCACGACAACGCCTGAAGCCCCTGTAACTGCCCAGGGGGTGGATGTCATACCGACCGAACTGCCGCCTGTCATTCTGCCAGACGCAAGTCCTACACCTGATCCTACACGACCCATGCAGGTGGCTGCTGCCCGCCGTGAGTATGTAGTCCAGCCGGGCGATACCTTATCAGGTATCGCCAGCAGTCAGGGGATTACTTTACCGGCGCTGATGGCTGTCAATACACTGATCGACCCTAACGTACTTTCTGTAGGGCAGGTCATTCAACTGCCAGCTCCGCCAGATGAGCAAAGCAGCGATTTTAAGATTATCCCTGACAGCCGCCTGGTACGCGCGCCGGGCAGTGCTGCTTTTGATGTGGCGGCTTTCATCGGTCAGCAGCCGGGTTATATTCGACGAGCTACTGATATTGTCAATGGCGAAGTGTTGACTGCCACACGCATTGTTGAGCGGGTTGCGCTGGAATACAGTGTGGATGCCCGTTTGCTGCTGGCACTTTTAGAATACAAGGGTCAGTGGCTCAGCCTGCCAGATCTTCCAGGGGAGGCTCAGACTTACCCTCTTGGAGCTCAGGCTTCGCCGCTGGGCTTTGACCGTAATGGCTTATATCGCCAGCTTACGTGGGGGGCTAATGAGTTAAATCGGGGTTATTATGGCTGGAAATATGGGCGTCTGACTACTATCGAATTTGGAGATGGAGAGCGTTTAAGTTTTGCCCCTGGTCTTAATGCAGGCACGGTAGGGCTGCAATACATGCTTGGCCTTTATAATACCTATTCTGCCTGGGAGCAGCAGATTGAGCCGGAAGGCTTCTACCGGGTTTATACCGCTTATTTCGGTGATCCTTTTGTGAATGCCGTGGATCCTGTTGTGCCTGCCGGTGTTCAGCAGCCAGAGTTTGCGTTACCTTTCTCCAGCGGTGAAGTCTGGTTCTTTACAGGTGGCCCGCATGGTGGATGGGGTTCTGGCAGCGCATGGGCGGCCATTGATTTCGCGCCACCAGATGATATTACACAGGTAAGTTCGTCCTGTTACCTCTCTCAATATTGGGCGACGGCCATCGCGCCGGGTGTAATCGCGCGAACAGATGAGGGTACGGTGGTGCTTGATCTGGATGGTGATGGCGACGAATCCACGGGTTGGTCTGTTCTGTATTTGCATATTGCCGAGCAGGATCGCATCAGTGAAGGCACACAGGTAGCGACCGGCGATCGTATTGGTCGTCCCTCCTGCGAGGGTGGGTTCTCCAATGGGACACATATTCATATTGGACGGCGATATAATGGTGAGTGGATTCCGGCGGATTGCAGCGGATGTCCGCCGGAACTGGATGTACCTGTGTTCACGATGAGCGGGTGGAGGGTATCCGAGCTGGAAGGGCAGGAATACCAGGGGTATATTATCAGCGGGAATGAGCGTCGTGTGGCAGAGCAGGGGCGTTTGACTATTGAAAATCTTATTTCCTGGTAGTGCTGCTTATTGTAATGGGTATTGGTTTAAGATGGTTAGTTATCTGAGATTGCGAATGAGACGGAAATTTATCCTTGTATGTATTTTAATGATTGGTGCCGGGTTGTTTATCCCGGCGACCAATGCGCAGGAAGCCATAACAGCCACTCCGGCGCGGGTGGATATCCCTACCCAGGGTGCGCCACAGGGAGGGCAACAGCCCGGTGTGACCGCAACCTGGACACGAACCCCTACATTACCAGGGCCAGCTTTACTCCAAGCGAAGGCAGATGCAGGTGAAGTCAATGTACGGTCAGAACCCGATATCAGCTCAGAACGTATTGGGTCAATCCGTGCGGGGGATACTTACATTGTGCTGGGCCGTCGTTTTCGCTGGTATCAGTTTCAGTTTGATACGTCACCTAGCGGTCGTGGGTGGGTTTTCGATGAGCTGGTGGAAATTATTGGGGATGAAAGCGCAATTCCTGAACTTGATCCTGCTGCACAGCCCACGATTGATCCGTTAGTAGACCAACAAACACAGACGCAGATCGCAATTACACAAACCCCAGGAGGGCTGCTGACTGCGACAGCACAATCGCGTATTTTGCCTGCGCCGGGCACTGTTGCTGCTGTAGATGCTAACAGCC
>JBGSXK010000641.1:0-8796 GCA_041751455.1 Anaerolineae bacterium | reverse complement strand
GATCAGGCCCACTTCATCAAGGACTTTAAGGCCATCGTCGGCAGCACCCCTACAGAATACGCTAATAGAATCAATGGAAAAACACTCAGGAGTTTATGATGACCACATCCGGCACCCTTACCAGCAAAATCCTGCTGCGCGAGACCACAGAAGACGATCTCCCCTCCCTGTTCGAGCATCAACTGGACCCCGTGGCTAATCAGATGGCCGCCTTCACCGTGGAAGACCCGGCGGATAGGGACGCTTTCATGGCCCATTGGTCAAAGATTCTGGTGAATGACACGATAACGAAAAAAACCATTCTCTATGAGGGGCAGGTAGTCGGTTACGTCGCGGGTTTCGAACAGTTTGGTCTCCCCTCCGTCGGCTATTGGCTTAGCAGGGAATACTGGGGCAAGGGCATCACCACCAAAGCCCTTTCACTCTTTGTTGCAGATTTAAAAACCCGCCCGCTTTATGCCCGTGCAGCCAAGGACAATATCGCTTCTTTACGGGTGCTGGAAAAATGCGGTTTTAGCATTGTGAATGAAGAAAAAGGTTTTTCCAACGCACGGGGTGAAGACGTTGAAGAATTCGTTCTGTCCCTCACCACCAGCGACGAAAAACCCGCATCGGTCTGAAGCTGTCTGGCAGCTCTCGCCCAGCCCGCGCACGATTACAGCCGGGAAGGTCACGCACTGCCAGACATCCATATCCGGGAACAAGCCGCTTATTTCGCTTTTCTGGAAATGAGGCCTAACCCACGTACCAGCCCGCGGGCAGGATGTCGCGCTCAAGCTCCAGCAGTTCGGCCATCACCGCGTCCGCGTCGGGAATCGAGTTTGTCAGCGGGTCGGTGAGCAGCGCGCGGCGCAGCAGTGCAGGGTCACAGGTCACGGCGGCAGCGGCGGTAAGCTCATGCGTATCCAGCACTAGCTCCTGCATTCCCCGCAGACCGCGCGGCATCGCCCCCACCGGGCGCGGCTTTGGCCCATCCATGTCAATATCACACAGCAGTTCCAGGAAGGCATCGTCATCCATATTCGTGACTGCGCCCCGGTTGGCCGTGTTCACATAAAACGGCTTGCCCAGCTTGCCCACCATATTCTCGATAATATCGGTGGCATGATCCGGGCCGAAGGTGGACATATACTGGTTGATCGGGGTGCGGCCTTCCACAAAATGATCGACCTGCTCCCACATTTCGGCATGACGCTCATACCGGTCTTCCGTTTCCCAGATCGACAGCGGCGGGATGGTATCCGGTGCGCTGCCCTTCCCCTGCCAGTAACGCATATATTCTTTGGTGTGCGCCACACACACCGGGATAGAGCCAAAAGCCTGATACAGCTCGTAGCCAATGGCCGCATTAAAGATCGCTTTCGCGCCCCTATCGCCGCCATCGGTCTCTGTCACCGCCTGCTGGTGAATCGACTCCGCGATATCTGGCATCACATCCCGCCCCTGATACTCGGCCTTCAGCATCCAGGTGAAGTGATTAACCCCGGCGATGCGCATGTCAAAATCCCGATCAACCTGCGTGGTGAATTCTTCCTCGCTGCGGATAATACCCGCCCGCAGCGCATAACGACGCTTGACATGCGGCATATGCAGGCTGTCGCACAGCGCGAAGCTCTTGATCTGTGGTGCGTAACGCTGGAGCGCGATGCCCATCGCGGCTGAAGGATTGATGTAGTTAATGACCCAGGCCTGCGGGCACAGGCGCTCAATATCCTCTATACACTGCATGATAACCGGGAGTTCACGCAGCGCGCGAAAGACCCCGCCCGGCCCAATCGTATCGCCCGAACACATACGAATGCCGTATTTCTCCGCGATGGCACAGTCCACCCCGCGATAATAAACGGTGCGCTCGGCAAAGCTCAGGACGACAAAATCCGCATCGGCCAGCACGTCTTTACGTTCAGTGGAAGCTTCCAGCTTCAGCGGCACGCCCGTTTCGGCGATCACCATCTCGGCCAGTGTGGCCATGCGGCGCAGGCGTTCCCCATCCGTGTCCACCAGCGCCAGTGTCCCCGTATTCAGATGCGGTGAATGCACCATTTGCCAGATAGCCTGCCGCCCGAAAAACAGGCTGCCCGCGCCGACCACCACCACTTTGGGATGCTGCCCGCCATTTTGCATGTTTACCCTTTCTTAAATTTCTGTTTTCATGAGAATATTAGCCTAAGCATAGCGCACGACACAAAGAACCGACGAGCCAAATTGGACTCTGGCAGTTCACATTTCAAGAAAGAGAATCCTATCATGCGTATTCCTACTGAAAAACTGCGTGTTGGTATCGTGGGCGCAGGTTGGGCGGGCGAAACCCATCTCAAGGCTTACTTACAGATACCCTTTGTCGAGGTGGTGGCGGTGGCCGATCCCAGAGAAGAACGCCTCGCGCACCTCAAATCCACCTATAACCTCCCCATGGTCTATACCCAGTACGAGGAGCTGATCGCCCGCAGCGATATTGATGTGGTCAGCGTGACCACGCCCAATTTTCTCCATGCCCCCGTGTCCATCGCAGCGCTGAACAGTGGCAAGCACGTGCTGTGCGAGAAACCGCTGGCGCGCACGGTAGCCGAAGGTGAAGAAATGGTCAGGGCCGCCATCGACAATAACCGCGCGCTGGAAGTGGCCTTTAACCATCGGCGGCGCGGGGATGTGCAGGTCTTGAAGAATTATATCCAGGAGGGTGGGATAGGGCGTATTTACAACGCCAAAGCCTACTGGATGCGGCGCAGCGGGATTCCCGGCATGGGCGGCTGGTTTACCAGTCGTGAACAGGCGGGCGGCGGCCCCCTGATCGACTTGGGTGTACACGTGCTGGATATGGCGCTCTACCTGCTGGGCGAGCCGGAAATCAAGGCCGTCAGCGGCATGACTTACGCCGAACTTGGCCCGCGTGGGCGCGGCAGTCGTGGCGACCGGGTGGACGGCGGCAATTACGAAGTCGAAGACCTCGCCACGGCTTTTATCCGCCTCAAAGACGGGGCAACCCTTTTGCTCGAAGCCAGTTGGGCGGCCTATGGACGGCATGGCGACGATTATGGCGTAGTCCTCTACGGTACCGACGGCGGCGCAGATATTGATATTGTAAATTACAGTTGGGAAAACACGCTGACAATTTACAGCGATACGGGCGGCGCGCCGTCGATCATCAAGCCGAAGGTAGTGCGTGGTGAGGGGCATCTGGCCGTCGTGCGTGAATTCGTGGAGATGATTTTCTCCGGCAGTTGGGAGCAGCACCAGGGTCACGAAGGGCTGCGCCGCGCACAGATCATCGAGGCGATTTACCAGTCCGCCCATGAAGGCCGCGAACTGGCGATCACCGACGCGGCAGAGCAGTTATAGCCTGTCTCAGGCGGGAGAATCGTCTGCAAAGGCGGTCCTCCCTTTCCCCTCCAACAGCATCATGCCCTACAGCCCATACACATCCGCAAACTTGCCCTGCAAATAACCCACATAATCGCGCGATTGAATCCCTTCACCCGTGATGCGCTGCGTCAGTTCTGCCGCGTTATATTTGCGCCCATGCTGGTAAATGTGTTCCGTCAGCCAGCCGCGCAGCGTGTCGAACTGCCCGCGCGCGATCTCATCCGGGATAGCAGGATGCGCCTTGAGTGCCTGATTGTAATACTGCACCGACAGCAGATTGCCCAGCGCGTAACCGACAAACGCCCCCATCCCGCCCATGCTCCAATGCACATCCTGCAAAATGCCCTGTGCATCACTGGCCGGGCGAATCCCGAAATACTGTTCGAAAGTGTCGTTCCATAGTTCCGGTGCATCTTGCAGGCTCACCTTCCCCTCGACAATCGCCAGCTCAACCTCGAAACGCAGCATGATGTGCAGGTTATACGTCAGTTCGTCGGCCTCCACGCGGATAAACTGCGGGCGCGCTTTGTTGACCGCCTTATACACGCTGTCCGGCGTGGCACTGGCGAACTGCTGCGGGAAAATTTCACGCGCGATGGGGAACGCCCATTCCCAGAATGCCCGGCTGCGCCCGACCAGATTCTCCCACGTGCGCGACTGTGACTCCGCGACAGCATGACTGTAAGCATCCATGTCAGACAAAAACGTGCCGTCAATCGCTTTGCTGAATCCATGTCCATGCAGGCCGTGCCCGGTTTCGTGCAGCGTGGCATAGAAGCACGGGTTAAAGAAGTGTTCATTAAAGCGCGTGGTCAGCCGGATATCCTCTACCGCGATTTGCAGGCAGAACGGATGCGGCGCGACATCAAACGTCGCCCAATGCTCGTAATCGAAGCCGAAAGCCGTGGATACCCGTTTCGCCAGGTCGCGCTGCTGCGGGATAGCGAAGCGCTGGTGCAGCACCGCGTCGTCCACCCGTTCCTGCACCGCGCTCACCGCCGCCACCAGTTCCACCAGCGCAGGGCGGTGCGCGTCGAAGATACCGCGAACTTCGTGCGTGTTCAGCCCGCGCTCCCAATGCCCCAGAAACACATCATACGGATGCACCTCATAACCGCGCATCTCCGCCTCACGCAGCTTGAGATCCAGCACACGCTGCAAAAACGGCATAAACGCGGCGTAATCGTCGTTCGCTCTGGCCGCCCGCCAGCTTTCAAAGGCATCCGCCGTCGCCTGGGTGTAGTCGGCCACGAACTCGTTCGGCAGCGCCGACGCATACTGGTAATCCCGCCGCGCCACCCGAATCATACTGGCCGGGATCGAGTCGAAGTCATCTGTATCCACTTCCTGTGCGGCAGCTTCCAGCAGGTGCGCGGTCTTGTCGCTGGTGAGCATCTCATGGCGCAGCCGTTGCAAGGTGGACATTTGCGCCGCGCGCGCTGCCGCGCCTCCCGGCGGCATCAGCGTGTTCTGATCCCATTGCAGCAGCCAGTAGGCCGTGTTCAGATTATGCAGGTCGGTCAGGTGCGCATTCAGTTGATCGTAGGCCGTAGTCATGTGTTTCACCGTGATTTAATAGGGTTTAATTGCTAACGCGCCGACCAGCGGCGCAAAATGTTTCATGTTTCGAGTATAAAGCGGCAGTTGCAGGCGATGGGTCACTGCTGCAATCATACAGTCATAGCCATCTATGTTGTAAGCTAATTTATAACTGATAAGCAACTGAGTAGCATGAACCACATCTTCTGTCGTTAACTCAACAAGTGCAAATCGCTTGAGTAACTTGATAGCCGCTTGCTGCTTGGTTCTATTGGGAACACCTTCTAAAATCTCAATCCAGACAGGGCGAGCTACTCCCAGTTGTCCCTGGGTTTCCAACCAGTTTAGAGCAGGTGCATATTGTCGGAATAAGTCTACAACAATGGAAGTATCCACCAGTGCGGTCATAGATTCCATTTTGCGCGCCGTTTACGCTTCTGCTCATTAACCCATTCTGCGCCATCACTGATGCCTAAATCAGCCCAGCCACCAGTCAAACCCGCCGCGATGATCTCCGCCCCGGTCATTGGCTCAACCTTCATCAGTTCGGCCACTTCTTCCGCTGTCCAGGTCGCTTCGGGGGCTTCCGGCACAGTGTCCGTATCCAGCACCGTCCGCACGGACATCGCCAACCGCTCCATCAGCCGTGCCTGCTCCGCCGGGGAAAGCTGAAGCGCTTTTTCGACCACTTCATCAAATTCAATATCGCTCATCACCGCCCCTTTTTCACCTGACTATATGCCAACAGCCCATGAACCCGCGTCTGTATTATATCGTTAAATCTGCCCTGGAGTATGCTATAGTCTATAGTACATACTTCAACAGGTCGTCAGAGAAAAAATCATGACTAAGGCCCTGAAAAGCCCTCCGACATTATCGGAATTGCGCGCCCGACGCGACGAAATCCTGAAGCTGGCCGAGCAGCACGGCGCATATAACGTGCGTGTGTTTGGCAGCGTGGCGCGCGGGGAGGCAACCCCTCACAGTGATATTGATTTTCTGGTGGATGTGAAACCCAAAACGTCCATTTTTGAACTCGTCGGCCTCTGGCTGGACTTGAAGGATTTATTGGAGCGCGAGGTTGATCTGAGTACCGACGAAGGGTTGCGCGATCACATCAGGCCCAATGCCCTCAAGGATGCAGTGGCTTTATGACGACCAAAAACTCTGCGGGCTATTTACGGGACATGCTGCAAGAACTGGACGATATTGGAGCGTTCACCGTGGAAGGTGAAACTGCTTTTCTGCAGGATGTAAAAACGCAGAAAGCCGTTATTCGGTCTTACGAAGTGATCGGCGAAATTGCCAAACGCCTACCTGCGGATTTGCGCGACACATGAGCAAATTGATTGGCGCAAGTTGATTACGTTCCGTGATTTTCTGGCGCACAATTACGATAATGTGGTACTGCGTTACATCTGGGACGCGGTTGAAGACCTGCCCAACCTCAGAGCCGCCGTTGAAGCGCTGCTGAGTGCAGTGGACACAGACAGAGAGAGTGACTAGCTGAGGTGAGATATTTTTGCAGCGCTTCAACCATACCACAGCGCAGACAGGCAGGGCAAACAGCTTGCTAAAATCAACTGTAATGAACATAATATTTATTCATATACATACTATGCTTATAATACTCTCGGAGGCCATGTGGCGGACGCTTTTATCTCCTATCGGCGCAAACCCAGCGCGGCCCTGGCACAGCTTATTCAGGAAAAACTCAAAAATCAACATGGCATTGATGCCTATGTGGATACCACTCGCACCGATAGCAGCCGCGTCCAATTCCCGCAGCGTTTGATGCAGGCCATTGCCGATTCCCCCGTGTTTATATGCTTATTAGGTGAGGACACGTTAGAAAGTGAGTGGGTGCTAAAGGAGATTAACCGTGCGCATGAAGCAGGCAAATACTGTATCCCAGTGTTTCAGGAGAGCTACCAGCCGCCAGAAAAGACGGATTCTGCTGTAGATTACCTATTGAACTTTGATGGCGTGCATGTCTTTGATGTAAAAAGTGTCTTCGTAAATGAAGCAGTTGCGCAGATTGCCAGTCTCATACCACGCCAACCTGTTACTATGCCACCTGTACGTGAAACGCGCCGTTTTCCGTTATGGCTGATGGGGGCTGCGGCTTTATTGGTGATCGGGATTGTAGTGCTGGCCGCTTTAAACGCCATTCCGCCTGCTCCATCAAACAGGGAAACCCCTACGGCAGTTGCCCTGGCGCAGGAAACCGAAGTTGTAGCGCCAACCGATGAGCCAACAGCGACTCAAACCGTCACGCCAGACCTCAATGCAACAGTCGCGGCACGACAGGCTATTGTGACAGCGACGTTTAGCGCAGAGCAAACCGCCTATGCCGCCGCGACAGCTACAGCTTCCTCTCCTACGCCAACACCCGATGATGAAGCAACGGTTAATGCTGCCCTGACAGCCACGCATGAAATGGTGATGGACGTGGAACGAGGCAGGAATTTCAGCGGCGGCAATGCCGACTGGACACCCATTGAACGGGATTTCGACGGTGTGACGATGGTCTTGGTGCCTGTGGGCTGCTTTGAGATGGGGGCAAACAGTGAAGGGGGTCAGCAGTGTTTCGAGGAACCCTTCTGGATTGGTAAATACGAAGTGACGAATGTCGAATATGAGCGTTTTGTAGAAGCCGGTGGCTACAATAACGAGGCATACTGGACAGCAGAGGGTTGGGCATGGCGGCAGGGAAATAATATCACCGTGCCACGAGACTATCCGGACTTTACTGCCCCTGACCAACCACGAGTGGGTATATCGTGGTATGAATCTGTGGCGTATGCCAACTGGCTTGGCATGAGGCTGCCCACCACAGCCGAGTGGGAATACGCAGCACGAGGACCAGATAGGTTACGTTACCCCTGGGGAAACGAGTTCAACGGTCAATATCTCAACTTTTGTGACGTAAACTGCACTGAAGAAAATCGGGATCCCACATTCGATGATGGTTACAAAGATAACGCTCCAGTAGGGAGCTATCCTGATGGCGTATCGTGGGTAGGAGCGCTGGATGTCGTAGGTAATGTTTGGGAGTATACGAGTTCACAATCAAGAGGTTATCCCTATAACCCACTTGATGGGCGGGAAGATTTGAATAGTGTCACTGATCGGGTGGTACGAGGGGGATCTAGAGGCAATGTACCTCCAGATTACACAACAGCGTTGACTGGAAGCTGGTACGGTCCTACTGCACAGCATCAATCCGTTGTGGGTTTTCGTTTAGCGCGTTCTGTTTTTCCCAATGTCGCAAGCTAAACAGCACCGGGCGCTGAAGAATCCGGCCAAGGGTAAAAAGCCTGAAGGCGACTGGAAATAATCCGCTTTAGCGGGTTTTCTTGAACTAGCCAGGGGCTTTAGGCCCTGGCATTAAAACTAACCCAATACTTTAGCGCCGGGCGCACTTATGGCATAATAGACCCAAAAGCTATGACGAGTATCTTGCCATGATCGAACAAACCCGTACCCGCATGACCGCCGCTGAGTTCTTCGAACTACCCGAAACCAACACGCCCACCGAACTGCTCGAGGGAGAATTAATCGTGAGTCCCGCGCCTATTCCCAAACATCAACGCAAAAGTCGCCAGTTCACGGTTTACCTGACCAGCATTATTCCACACGGCGAAATATTTGCTTCACCGATAGATGTGTACTTCGACGAGGAGAATGTGGCACAGCCGGATATTCTGTGGGTAGCGGAGGGCGGAAAATGCGTCATCACCGAGAAGCGGCTGGAAGGCGCGCCTGATCTGGTGATCGAGATTTTCTCACCAGGGACGACACGGCAGGACAAAATCACAAAGTTCAAACTTTATGAGCGGCATGGCGTGCGCGAATACTGGATGGTTGACCCCATCGAGCAGTATGTCGAGG
>JBGSXK010000640.1:0-1932 GCA_041751455.1 Anaerolineae bacterium | reverse complement strand
GCGCGCAGCGGCGAGTTCAATGGCCAGCGGAATACCCTGAACTGTGCGGCAGATCTGAATCACGGCAGGCAGATGATCTATAATCGAGAAGTCACCCCTTACCCGCCGCACGCCCTCATAAAAGAGCTTTACCGCGCCATAAACCTCAATATCATGAATCTCATCTTCCAGTGGCACAGTCAGTGGCCCAAGGTAACGCACCCATTCTTCTCTCAAATTGAGTGAGATATGTGATGTCACCATGAGTTTGACATGGGGCGCAGATTTCAGGATGGCAGCAATCAGCTCCGCATCGTCTGCCACGTGTTCAAAACTATCCAGTACCAGAAGCAGATGCTTGGGCTCAAGATAGCTGAGCAGTTGGATTCTCGGTTCGGCACTGTCATTGAGGCGCAGACCAATCTCCTCTGCCAGCGTCAGATCAATCTCGCTGGCCGCCCTGACAGTCAGCATAGGGACGAAATAAATCCCATCCCGGAAATGACTCATTTGCTTTCGGGCAATTTCCACGCATAAACGTGTTTTACCCATACCACCGGGGCCAGCGATAGTGATAAGCCGAACATTAGAATCGTTCAGTAAACCAGTGAGTTCCGTCACCTCATTCTCACGTCCAACGAACGCCGTGGTATAGGTCGGGAATTTGTTCTGCCTTGCGCTCACAGCAGGTACGTGAGGAGCTGCTTCTTCGCTGTTCAACAAACTCAATTCGCGAGCGCGATGGATGGCCTGTGTCCGGCTGTGTACATCGAGTTTGCTGTAAATCTGCTTGGTGTACCAGCGCACAGTTTCCAGCCCTATCACCAGGCGGTCAGCAATTTCAGGGTTGGAAAGCCCCTGGTCAATCAACCTTAAAATCTCCAATTCTCGGTTGGTGAGCGGATCTATGAGAAGAGAGGCATTCAAGTCATTCATGCGGATTGTATTGAACCATGCTGTGATACAACCGAGCATAGCACACGCCCGTAATATCCACAACAAATCTACTGGGATTTATTACACCGCAGCAGCGTTTATCCCGCCCCCCATCAAGCCCCCCGTTTGGGTGGAGACACCCAAAACGTTTGCGTGTACTGTAAAAACATCAGATACATTCAGAGCGTATTCATCAAACAGGGCAGGCAAAATGAACTACCGAAGCACAAAACAGCTTCTACTTAAGTGTCGTGTGACAAATCCTTCCGACATCCTAAAGGATGCTATCGCCGAAGACTCGAATCTTGCGTCGGACTGGTTATGGTATGCACAGCAGGTGGAAAACGATGCTGAGCGCCGCTACTGCTTCGAGCGTATCCTGTATATCAACCCCAATGATCGTGGCGCTGTGGATGCCCTGAGAATTCTGAACAACAAAGAAGCCATGCGTAACAGCCGCGCCACCTCGACACCGCTGGGCTGGCTCTACCGGGTATGGATGCGTTTCAGTCTGTAAATAAAGATGCACTAATTAAGGGAGTACAGTTATGTTTTTTGGCCAAAAAAGAAAACATACGGTGAGCAGCATTGACTGGGAACTTCAACGTCAGGCTTATATTCAGCACACCCAATCCCTGAACGGGGAATATGAAAAATTCAGAAAGCCCAGCCGCACACTTCAGCATACGGATGCAATCTATTACACCTTGTTGGTTCCCAGGGTAGGGGTGGAGTCTGAGAAATCCGTTGTTCGTCTGCCGCACAGCTACCGCAGCCTGCGCGTCTTCTCCGGCTGCGCATGGGTGACTTACAAAGCTGCCGATTTCCTGCTGCACAGCGGTGAGGAGATGGTGTTTGACCAGGGCAGCGACGATGTGGTGGTCTCCTGCGTTGGGAATCAGCCTCTGAATTTCCACATTACCCGGTAATTATCAGCTTCCATAGCAAATATCATGGAAAGCTCATGCACCCGTTAAAGCCAGAGTATAATGTCTTATATCGTTCAATACATCATAC
>JBGSXK010000639.1:0-6064 GCA_041751455.1 Anaerolineae bacterium | reverse complement strand
TCAGCCAGGGGCAGCGCGCGCTGTGAATCATGATCTTCATGGGGCAGTACCGACTCTGTAAAGACAATTCGCAAATCCGGTGTTGGTGCAACACTGAGGTCTAAACTCATGGCGATATCCAGAATTTTCAGTAAGATTATTAGACTGGAAGGTTAGCATGAACTGCGCCACCGGGCAATTCCCCTGGCGTGCATATTTACCTGAAATTAGAAATCGAGAAATTATGGGTTCTCATGAACAAGGTGCAGATGCCACCGAAAACCGCTGGCTGACTATACCACGTACACTCTGTTTTATCCTCAATGAGGGCGATATACTCTTGATGAAGCGAGCATCTCATAAGCGGATTTTCCCAAATCGTTATAATGGGGTGGGTGGGCACATCGAACGCGATGAAGATCCTCTTACGAGTGCCCGCCGCGAGATCTATGAAGAAACAGGGCTGCATATCAAAGAGATGCAGTTGCGAGCCGTATACAATATCGATGCAGGGGCAAACAGCGGTATTATCCTGTTTGTATTTGTGGGATACAGTGCTGAACGCGTCACTATTCCTAATACCGAGGGCAGCCTGCACTGGATACCGCTGGCAGAAGTGGAATCGCTGGATCTGGTCGAAGATCTGCCACATATCCTGCCGCGCGTCCTTCAGATGCAGCCCGGAGAATCGCCGTTTTTTGTCCATGCCAGTTACGATGCCGGCGATCACCTGCTTATGAAATTTGCTGAGTAAAAGCCCATCCATGTCTGAGGAAAAAGAGATCATTCCAGAGTCTACTGCGCCTGTCCAGCCACACCCGGTCAGTGATCGGGCGGCACAGCGAAGTCCGTTAAGAAAGATTGGATGTGCCGCAGGAGTAGTGATCTGGGTCTTTATTCTGCTGATTCCGTGTATATTTATTACTCTGGCCGTACGTTATGAGATTACAGTGGATACCGGGAGCGCGCCAGACCAGCGGCTTCGCCTGTGGTTGATTATGGAATCGGGCCAGCGTGGGATTGGCTTCTCTAACGCATCTGTCCAGGAAACAGACGGGCAGACCTGCGTGCAGACCGACGTTCATTTTTTTCTGTGGCAGGGTAGTGCGGATCCTGTAAGTTTTTGCCAGTGTTATCGGCGTACTCCTGAAAACTGGTCTTTGGTTGATAGTGATCCCGGCATTTGTACCCCAGCACCTTAAGAGAAGAATCGAGTGGATTTATTTCAAAACATCAGCCCTGACTCCGCTTTTACCCTGGCATTAGTCTGTGCACTGTTGTGCGGCGCAGTCATTTTGCTGGTGATGGGATTACAGATTATCAGCGGCGTTTTGGATATTATAGGCGGCATTCTGGGCTTGGGACTTGATATACTTGGTGGCGGGCCATTGTCATGGTGTGGTTGTTTGTTGCTTTTTGTCGGACTTTTCGCCTGTGGCGGATTAGTGATGCTGCTCGCGCAGGCTCTTTCCACCTGCGGTACCGCCCAGGCCGTTAATCTCTGTCTGATTTTCGGTAGGTAGCATGACTGCTTCCTGACCCGGCAAAGTTTTGCTACAATAGTGACGTAGGAGACTCATGAATTCAGTACGTGAACTCAACGAACATATTCAGCGTGAGGCCGTTTTTGTACAGCAAATTATGGCCGAGACTTCGCGTGTTATTGTAGGACAGGATCGACTGGTTAATCGTTTGCTGGTTGCACTGCTTTGTAATGGACACATTCTCATAGAAGGGGTGCCAGGACTGGCAAAAACGATGGCAGTACGTACCCTGGCAGGCACGATTAACGCGGCTTTTCAGCGCATCCAGTTTACCCCGGATTTACTGCCTGCGGATCTGATCGGTACGCAGATTTTTAACCCACAGTCAGGCGAATTTGCTGCCCGTCCAGGCCCTATTTTCAGCAATATTGTCCTGGCAGATGAGATCAACCGTGCACCTGCAAAAGTGCAGTCGGCCTTATTAGAGGCGATGGAAGAACGCCAGGTAACACTGGGGGATCGGACACACCGCCTGGAAGACCCATTTATGGTGCTGGCAACACAGAATCCCATCGAACAGGAGGGGACATATCCGCTGCCAGAGGCGCAGCTTGACCGTTTTATGCTTAAGGTTATTGTGGGCTATCCCACGCGTGCGGAAGAACGGGTTATTATGGAGCGCATGTCCGGCGAGCCACCAGCAGCGCCGCAAGTGATTGTCCACACTGATGTGATTGTGCGGGCGCGGCATGTGGTGAATGATATTTACGTGGATGAAAAGATTAAGGATTATGTGCTGGACATCATCTTTACTACTCGTGATCCAGCATCCCACGGCATGAATGACCTGGCACCGCTGATTGAATTTGGCGCATCACCTCGTGCGACAATTTTTCTGGTCAGAGCGGCCAAAGCATTGGCCTTCCTGCGGGGCAGGGGATATGTAACCCCGGAAGATATTAAACAAATCGCGCCGGATGTACTTCGTCATCGTATTGTGCTGACCTTTGAAGCAGAGGCTGAAGACATTACTCCTGCAAAGATTATCCAGCAGGTGCTTAATCGCATTGAGGTTCCCTAATGTTAAATGCTGCGACTCTGCGTAAAATCCGGCGTATTGAACTGCGAACCCGTAAATTAGTGAACGAGTCATTTGCCGGGGCTTATCACTCGGTATTTAAAGGCAGAGGGTTGGCATTTGATTCAGTGAGACCTTATGAGCCGGGAGATAACGTCCGTGACATTGAATGGAATGTGACCGCGCGCAGCGGCCAGCCTTTTGTCAAGCGTTATGTGGAAGAGCGAGAATTAACGGTGATGCTGCTACTGGACACGAGCGCGTCAGTTATGTTTGGCAGTGTTCACCAGCGCAAACGCGACCTGGCGGCAGAATTAGGTGCGACACTGGCTTTCGCGGCCATCAGCAACAATGATAAAGTTGGATTGTTGACTTTTAGCGACCAGGCTGAACTTTATATCCCACCGCGTAAGGGGCGTAACCATACACTACGGCTTATTCGTGAGCTGCTGGCCGCCCGGCCATCGCAGCGAGGAACCAACCTGGCACTGGCGCTGCAAACTGTCAACCGCTTATTGAAGCGCCGCGCAATAGTTTTTCTTATTTCGGATTTTCTGACTCCGCCTAATGGGTATCTGCATAACCTGACAATTGCAGGCCGAAAGCATGATGTAATTGCGGTCACTGTGGCGGATCCACTGGAGCGGGAGTGGCCGGATGTTGGTCTGGTGGGCTTACGTGATTCTGAAACCGGGGCGCTGATCTGGGTTGATACTTCGTCCGATGTGTGGCGGCAGCAGTTTGTAGAGCAGGCACGTAGTATGATGATACAGCGTGATCGCGCCCTGGCGCGCGCAGGGATTGACCGAATAGATCTTACGGTAAATTCGGATTATGTCACTGCGTTAAGGCTATTTTTTCAGAAACGTGCCCGCCGTCTTCGCGTTTGAAATGAAATTATTTCTCCTTATACTCCTTTATTTGGCCTGGGCAGGGCAGATTATATACGCACAGGCTGAGGTGGAAGCCCGTTTTACAATTGACTTCGGTACGCCCTATATTGGTGAGCCAGTCCGATTAATTTTAAGTGTGGAAACGCCGCAAGAGATCGTCATTACGCAGTGGCCTGATTTGCAAAATACTGACTGGGAGTTGTTTACTGTCCAGGCTGAAGGTGAAATGACTTCCCGTACAGGTGAGGATGGAATCACAGTCTATCAGCAGGAGTTCACCCTCCGATTGTGGTATCCTGGAGAGTATAGTACGCCGGATGTGGCAGTACGTTATCAACGGGTGGGGCAGGAAGTCGAAGAAGAAATGCCGGTTGCACCAGCTTTTTTCAGCGTTCCCAGCGTACTCGATGAACAGGATCTGTCTCTGCGTCCCCTTAAACCCCAAGCCTGGCTTCCATATATTTCACCACTGCTTGTTTTAACCAGTGCAATAGTCATTGCAGCAGCCCTTGGGCTGTCGTATCGTTTATACCGTTCAAGACAGGCTGCTGCTCACGCCATTGCCATCTCAGATAATGAGGTCAGAAGTTATTCCCCAGCGCAAGCGGCTCTAGTGGAGCTTAAACGCATCCAGCAGCAAAATCCCGCTC
The DNA here is from genome assembly GCA_041751455.1 of Anaerolineae bacterium. Taxonomy (GTDB): domain Bacteria; phylum Chloroflexota; class Anaerolineae; order Aggregatilineales; family Phototrophicaceae; genus JAIOHN01. Next base: position 1,980 of record JBGSXK010000639.1, on the reverse strand, counting down.
CGGCGGTAATGTATGCAGCTATCGCAGATTGTCTGCGTACCTATATTCAGCGTCAGTTCAATATCCCGGCGCAGGATTTTACCACTCAGGAACTGGCTGAGGCGCTGCTTCACGAAAAACCTGTGCCAGATGACCTGCGGCTTGAAGCGAAGCGTGTGTTAGAGCAGGCTGATCTGGTGAAATTTGCACCCTATGAACCCACGGAGCAGAGCGCCAAACGTTATCTGAATACCGTCGGACGCTGGATACAGACAGCCGATAAAGTGAATGATATGTTGAGTGAGAAGGGAGGTGAGATCGCTTGATCTTTCGTTTCGCTCATCCCGCAGCGTTAATGCTGTTAGCTATCCCCCTTGTGTTTTTTATGCTGTATTATCTGCGCCGTTGGCAAACTCAGCCGACCGTGATGCTCTATTCCGACACACGCCTGTTAGAGGGACTGGCTGTAAGCTGGCGTGTGCGCTTGCGATATTTACCTGATATACTGCGCCTGCTGGCATGGGGGCTGCTGGTAATAGGTTTGGCACGTCCCCAGAGTGGGCAGGCACAGGAAATTATTCGCGGACAGGGTATTGATATGGTGCTGGCGCTGGATATCTCCGGCAGCATGGCCGCGTTGGATTTCGACCCTCAAAGCAGGCTGGAAGCGGCCAAAGCTGTAATCAGCGACTTCGTAAGCGGCCGCGAGTTTGACCGTATCGGGTTGGTGGTTTTTGCGCGCGATGCGTTTCATCATGCGCCGCCCACATTGGATTATAACATTCTGTTGCAACTGCTCGACGAAGTCCGCCTCGCGCCTGATCTTGGTTTAGAGGATGGCACTGCGATTGGTATGGGGTTGATGTCGTCCGCGAACATGCTCCGCAGCAGCAATGCCCCCACACGGCTGGTGATTTTGCTGACCGATGGTGCGAACAATTCAGGTGGCGTAGACCCTATCACTGCTGCTCAGGATCTCAATCTGCTAGGGCTACGGATCTATACAGTTGGTATGGGCAAAACCGGTCTGGTGCCTGTGCCGATTGATAACGCGGGAAATACCCGTGTTATCGAAAGTGACCTGGACGAGGAAACTTTACAGCGTATTGCCGACATTGCCGACGGGCGTTATTTTCGTGCAGTTGATCTTACTGATCTTCGCCAGATTTATGATCAGATTGATGTGTTGGAAAGGTCTGATATTGAGCGGCAGGTGATGGTACGCTGGCAAGAGCAGGCAGCACAATGGCTGGGAGCAAGCCTGTTATTGCTGCTTGTAGAACGTGTTTTACGACATACTTTGTTTCAATCGATCCCTTAACGACCATGACTTTTGTACAACCGGTATTTCTCGCACTGCTACTTACTCTGCCTTTTTTGGGTGGCTTTCTGTTGTGGCGTGAACGCCTGCGAAGGCAGACACGCCAGCGGCTTATTGCCTCTGCTCTGGCGGGGGAGTTGTATCCGCCCACTGGTTATTTTCGCATGTGGAAGGCAGGTTTGTGGCTTCTGGCGTTAGCGGCACTGCTGGTCGCGCTGGCACGTCCTGTATGGGGCGTTGACCTGGAAATTGTGGAAACACAGGGTGTGAGCATTGTTTTTATGCTGGATGTCAGTAACAGTATGGCTGCCCAGGATTTTGCGCCTAATCGTCTGGAAAGGGCAAAGCTGGCGATTCGTGATCTTTTTAGTGCACTGGAAGGCAATGAAATCGCGCTGGTTCCCTTTGCCGGTACTGCTTTCGTGCAGCTCCCTCCGACCACAGATACCCTTTCAGCCCTGAATTTTTTGAATGCAGTGGACACAAACTCGATCACACAACAGGGCACCAATCTTGAGCAAGCCTTGCGGATTGCAGTGGGTACGTTTAACCCTACCAGCCCGGCAGCCCGCATGATTGTATTAATGACAGACGGTGAAAGTCATGAAGGTGATCTGGAGCGCGCCATCAACCTGGCTATGGAAAACAGTATTGTGGTTTACACGATTGGTTTTGGCAGT
>JBGSXK010000638.1:0-2432 GCA_041751455.1 Anaerolineae bacterium | reverse complement strand
CTTGTTCTGGGGTGCGGTGACTCTCAGTGCCTGGTATGGTGGTTTCAGGGTGGCGCTGCTGACCATTAGCCTTTCTATTGCCATTGTCAATTTCTTTTTTGTCCCCCCATTTAATCAATTCACTTTTGACCCAATTGTGCTGCTGCGCTTTATTATGTTTTTGCTGGTGGCCATGCTCATCAGTGCGCTCTATCAACGTGAGGCAAAAATTCAGCAAAGGCAGGTGTGGTTTGGTATCACGCTGTCCAGCATCGGTGATGCTGTCATCGTCACCGACGAGAAAGGGGCGGTCACTTTTCTCAATCCTGTGGCCGAAGAACTTACAGGCTGGACCCACACCGACGCTGAGGGCAAACCGATTCAGGAAATCTTTAAGATTATCAACCAATATACCCGCCAGCCCGTAGTCAATCCTGTCGAGCAGGTGCTGCGCGAAGGCCGCATCATCGGCCTGGCGAACCACACATTACTCATCGCCCGTGATGGCCGCGAAACGCCCATTAGCGACAGCGGTGCCCCCATCCATGACTACAGAAATCGGGTGGCAGGAGCAGTTCTGGTTTTCCGCGATATGACTACCGAACATAAAACGGAGATGGCGCTGCGTGAAAGTGAAGCCCTGTTTCGGCATATGGCCGATACCGCCCCGGTACTGATCTGGATGTCTGGCACAGACAAGCTGTACTCCTACGTCAATAAGCCCTGGCTGGATTTTACAGGACGCACGTTGGAACAGGAGCTAGGCAGCGGCTGGTCAGAGAAGCTTCACCCGGAGGACTATGAGCGCTGCATGGAAATCTATACCACTGCCTTCGACCAGCGCAAAGAGTTCAGCATGGAATACCGTTTACAGCGGCATGATGGCGAATACTGCTGGATGATGGATAACGGTGTGCCCCGTTATACCGATGACGGCACTTTTCTCGGCTACATCGGCTCCTGCACTGATATTACGGAGAAAAAACAAACCGAGATGACTTTGCTTGATATGGAGCATCTGCTTCAGCGCCAGTTGATGGAAATGGAGTCCATCTATCACACCGCCCCGGTGGGCCTGGGGGTAATGGACACCGAGCTGCGTTATATCCAGGTCAACGATCACCTGGCGGATATTAACGGCTTCCCTGCCTATGCCCATCAGGGCCGTCATGTGCGCGACATCCTCGGCCCTGCCCTGGCGGATGAAGTCGAGGCCACCGTGCAAACCCTCCTCTCCACTGGTCAGCCTGTGCAGGATATGGAATTTAAAGGCGAAACCCCCGCGCATCCGGGTATGCAGCGTTACTGGATCACCAACTGGGATGCGCTCAAGGATGCCAAGGGTGAAATTGTGGCGGTCAACCTGGCGGTGCAGGAAATTACCGACCGCAAGCGTACTGAAACCCAGTTGGCCGCTCTCCATAATCTCACCGCTGCTCTGTCGCAGGCCGTCACCCAGGAGCAGGTGGGACAGGTCATTGCCGAAAAAGCCCTGGATGTACTGGGAGGGCAAGTCACGGCGGTCGCACGGTTGGCAGAAGATGAGGAATCAGTCGAGGTGCTGAACACTCGCGGCCTCAATTCAGAGATCGTCAGCGAGTTCACCCGCATGTCCCTGACCGACGATTATCCGATTATCACCCCCATCCACACCGGGCAGCCTGTCTGGATCGAGACCCGCGAAGCCTATCTCAAACGTTATCCCCATGTGGAGCGGCTGTTGAGCGTGACTCGGAGTCAGGCTGCTGTGACACTGCCTCTGATCGTGGAAGGCCGCACAATAGGCAGCATGGGCATGAGCTTTACTACTGCTCGCACTTTCAGCCCGGAAGAGCGCATCTTTCTACAGACTATCGCCTATCATTGCGCCCAGGCGTTAGAGCGCGCCCGCCTGAACGAGATCGCGCGTGAGCAGGCTGCCCTCGAAGAACGCCAGCGCCTCGCCCGCGACCTGCATGACACCATCAGCCAGACGCTCTTTACGGCCAGCAACATCGCGCAGTCCATCCCCCGCACCTGGGAGCGCGACCAGCAAAAAGCCCTTTCGCATCTGGAAACCCTGACTCTGCTCACCCGCAGCGCTTATGCCGAAATGCGGGTGCTGCTGCTGGAAATGCGCCCGGAACATCTTCTCAATACCCCCTGCGCCATCAGTATGAACAGCTTGCCGAGGCGCTGCAAGGCCGTAAGGTGCTGGAAATGGAGGTCAAAGTGCAGGATCACCATCCTGTGCCGCCAGAAATCCAGCAGACGTTCTATCGCATTGCGCAGGAAGCGCTCAACAACATCGCTAAACATGCCAACGCCCACCGGGTGACAATCGACCTTTTGTGCCAGGAGTACCGCATAGAACTTGTGATTCAGGACGATGGACAGGGATTCGATCCCACCGCAAATTCATCCGGCCTGGGTATGACCGGGATGCATGAACGTGCCGAGCGGGTCGGAGCGGT
>JBGSXK010000637.1:0-1940 GCA_041751455.1 Anaerolineae bacterium | reverse complement strand
TTGTCCGCTGCCGGCCGGAGCCAGTTCTTCCGACGATATTTCGGCGCTGGCCTCGCCGCTGCCACCACTGACGTAAATATAAACGACCACAGCACCCGCCACGATCACCAGAAATGCCACAATGCCAATAATTGCTCGACGCATATTATCCTTGTCCTTAGTTGAGTTGGGGGTTCGACAACCCAGCCTGCGCCACAGTTTACCCACCGGGCACAGGCTCAATATGACAGAATATACGCATTTTAGGAAGAAGAGATTGAATTGTTGCGACTTTCTCACGTGGTTTTAAGCAAGTGACAGGGATCTGCGCTGCCTTTTATAATCTGAACGCCCGCGCAATATCATGCCAGGTTGCCCGCCGCCCGGCTTGAATCACGCGGCGCTTGGCAAGCATTCTACGGCGAAGTGCCCATGCCGAGCGATAAGCGGCCAGCGAGTCCCGTTCACGTAGCAGCACATAGGCCAGAATACCCAAGTCATAGAGGGCGATGAACGGCAGATCACATAGAAAGTGCAGTATCTGCTCGTTTTTGAGCATCAGCAGATAACGGTTACGCAGGCCGAGAAAACGCATATCCTGTGAGACCCGTTCCCGTTGGCCGGGGCGAAAACCCCGCACATGATGCGCCACCGCATCTGGCACATAGTGCGATTCCCAGCCACGAAGCTGCGCCCGCCAGCACACATCCACATCTTCCTTGTGCATGAAAAAGTCCTCGTCGAAGACCTCGCCATTGACGCGAATGTCATTCAGCATGGTGCGGCGGTAGAACGCGGCGGCCCCGTCTGGCCCGAAGATGGGCGCGACCTCTGGCGGGCGCTGGCGGATGGGCAGGCCATCGCCGATCAGGCCTTGTCTGCGGTTACGCCGCATATAAACCCCTGCACCGTCCATGACCTGCGGCGCATCACTGAGGCGTTCCACGCGCAGCAGGCAACTCGCCGCTGATCCAACCTGCGGACTTGCGTTCAGTACGGCCACCATCGCGGCCAGAAAGCCGGGCTGAAGCTGCACATCGGGGTTGAGTGTCAGTACATAATCGCTTGTAGTCTGGTCAATCAGGCGATTATGCGCGGCAGCATAGCCCAGGTTGGTCTCACTGATACTGACTTCCACACCTAAACGCCGCACGATCTCCACCGTCGTATCCTGCGAAGCGTTATCCAGCACGCGCACGGTGAATTCTGCCCCACGCTGGTCAAGCAGGGCGCGCAGGCAGGTTTCAATGGTGGCCGCACTGTGGTAGGTGACGATGTGCACCGCAGTGGTGGGCATGATTTCCTCTGAAATGCCGGAGGCCGCTCAATACAACAAGCGGCCTGGAAGATCTCACGCCTCATTATGACGTTACTGGCCGTGGAGAGCAAACAGGCCCTTCAGCCTGTGCTGACGCAGCGCTTTGTTCAATTTACACGAATCTGCAATGAAATATCCCGAAAGTCTTGACAAAGCTTTCTCGACTACCTATACTAAGGTCAAGATTAAATTTTCATGAAAAACACGCCCATTTTTGCTAAAACATTTTTAACAAAACCCGCTGCCCAGCGGGTTTTGGCTTGATTTACCCCCCACATACGTGTAACATAGCCATCATGATGAGATTGCTGTTGGTCTACTCAGACCGGGTCCTGTGCGGCAGGACCACTGAACCGTGTCAGGGCCGAGAGGCAGCAGCACTAAAGTGTCTCTCCTGGGTGTCATAGGCAAGCCCGGCCTGAGTACACTGGCAGCAATTTCTTTCAGTCAACCCAGGATATGCCTGTGGCGCTGAATCACCCTCCCCTTGATGATACTCAACCTGTGACTGTGATTTATGACAGCACCCCTCACCGGGCGCTGATACTGCTTGGCCTGGTGCTGATTGTCGGTGTGATGGCGCTGGCCTGCGCGGTCGGCACATTGAGCTGGCTGGCAGAAAACACTGTTCCTCGCATGGTCA
>JBGSXK010000636.1:0-6208 GCA_041751455.1 Anaerolineae bacterium | reverse complement strand
GCTTCAGAGTGCCAGAGTTCAGAGTTTAAGAGTCCAGAGGCGCGACAGGGGCAGCACACACCACCCGCACACCGAAGTAGTAGTTATCGTAGTGAGGATAGAGGTCGTTGCGATACGACGCAGCGGCGCTGAGCTGAAGGCTACCGAAGGAACCGCCCCGCAGCACCCGGCGCTCTGTTCCGTTAATTCCTGTGTTACCCGATCCATACTCTGTCAGGCACCATTCCCAGACGTTGCCGACCACATCCACTACCCCAAACGGGCTGTCGCCTATCCCTTCGTACTGGCGCACCGGCGTTGTTTTTCCAATACCTGCTTCAATAGTGTTACAGCGGCCAGATTCCCACCTGCTGCCCCACGGATAAGCGCGGCCATCATCCCCCTGCGCCGCCCGCTGCCACTGCTGCTCGGTGGGCAGGGCAACTTTCTCGCCGCTGGCCGCGCTCAGCCATGTACAAAAGGCTACAGCCTCATACCACGACACACCCACCACCGGATACTCCGCGCCGTTCCACCTGGCATCATGCCAGTAGCGCGGTTGTGTCCAAGCTTCGCCAGTGGCTTTCCAGGCGTTGTTGACCCACTCCCAACCTTTTTCACGCGCTTCCCAGCCTGCGTCTGTCCACCACTGGCGCTCGCGGTAGCCGCCTGCTTCGATGAACTTCGCGTACTGCGCGTGGGTGATGGGGTATTTGGCGATGCTGAAGGCGGGGACATTGAAGGTCTGTCCACCTTCCGGCACATAGCCGCCTGCTTCAAGTGTGACCTTGCCTGCCGGGATGTCAATCCAGTCAAACGGCGCGGGAAGAATGTTGTAGACCTTGCTGATACATTGTCCGCGCAGGTGAGCCGCATCGGGGTAATCAGGGTAGGTTTGCCTGAACTTCGTGTACTGCTGGCAGCCGCGCGCCTGCAAACGCTTCGACCTCACCAGCGCGGTGATCTGGGCGTATTCCTGCCCTAGCCGAGCCTCGCGCAGCAGGTCGTGAATCACTTCCTGATCTGTGTCCTTCGCATGTGGCCGCACCGGTTCGAGCAGATCAATCACCTCGTCATAAGCCTCGTCGTCGAGCGCTTGTGTCGCCTTAATGATCGCCTCGCCGATGCGGATGGGCGGCGCGGGGCGGGACTGTGCATTATGGACTTTGGCGGCGATCTCCTGATCTTCGTCTGAGGTGCTTTTGCTGGGCGGCGTGGGAACAGGTGGGCGCAGGTAAGGACGATGTGAGATGTCACGGTGGTAGACGCGCTCATTGTAATCGCGCTCGACGCGGTACATGCTCTCCAGAATGACCTGTACCACGCGGTTGACCTCCCACTCGTGCATATTGACGTACTGCACGTTTTTGCTGCTCAGCGCGGCGGGATAGGTCACGTCCGGTTCAAGCATCAGGCACAGGGTGGGCTTGTTCAGCTTGAGGGCGTATTCCAACTCGCCCATACAGTAGACGGATTCGATGTAGGTTTTGGACAGCAGCGCGACCATGCAGTAAGACTCTTCGATGTTCTCGCAGATGTTTTTCCACCAGTCCACCGTGCCGACAATGCGGTAATCCATCCACCAGTAGAACTGGTTGAGTTTCACATTGTCCAGTTGAATGGCTTTGTCCTGCTGCTTGCGCGAGTAGCTGATGAACAGGGTATTGGGCATGGCGTAGTCCTACGGGTCAGGCGACTTTTCTATTATGCCACAGGCCGCCTGTGATAAATATTACGGGGCATGTTGCTGTAGGAGGGCAGGTTTGAAACCCGCCCCTACGAAGTTGTTGTGGTCACAGCGGGGTTAAAACTGCACGCGCCCGGTCACGACCAGAAAGGCCAGCCCCAGCACGACCACATTGAGGAAGAAGAAGATCGACAGGAACATACGCTCGACCGCGGTCATGCCCAAAAAGCGCCGTCTGGCTAAATCCTCGTCGTCTTCTTCCAACCTGAAGTTATCGACTTCGATATCGTCGTCATCATCGTCATAATTTCTGCGCAGATCGTCCAGCATAGCATTGGCCTCCACATGATTATCAGCACACAGTGACAGGGGTATTCCCAGATTTATCTAGCATAGTTCAGCCGCAGACTCATGTCAATTTGCCCGCCGCCAGACACCCTCCACCAACCGGAACAAGACGAGTTCCTGACGGCCAATACCTGAGACCTCCACCAGCGCGCGCAGCCGCATACCGCCGTCCGTATCATTTTCGGGCTGAGCAGACACCACGACCCACTGTTCACGCACTCCGCCGGCATTATAACGCTGGTAGGCGAGATCACGGGCGGCTGCGTCGCGCAGATCATAGAGGTTGAGGAAAGCGGCTTCGTCGCGGCGGGCGATCAATTCTTCCTCCAGCGCCAGCCGCCAGGTCAGGAAGTCGCGCCAATCGAGGGTGGCATGATCGAGCGCCGCTGTGCCCATCACGGCATTCATCAGGCTCACATCGCTGGCGGGCTGCATGGCACGCACCAACTGGCCAACGGCCTGATCGCTGTAATTGGCTGCCAGGCTGGACATGAGGAAGGCGTTGGTGTTCACCTGAGCGAAGCGCCCGACCAACCATGACACCGCGGCTGAGCGCAGGTAGTAGACATCGGCGGGGTACTGCGGCTGCATCGCGCCGGAAACCAACGCCACCAGCCGCTCCGCGACCAGATTAGCGACCTGTAATTGCAGGGACGTGTCGAAGGGCGTATCGTAGCGCGCGCGATCCATGTAGGGCGACGGCACCTGCAGCAGCCAGTCGCTGCCTGCCACCCAGCCCAGCGCCGCGCCGCGATCCGCAACGATCTCGACCTGAATGGTGGGGACTGTACCGCAGGCCAGCACCTCGCAGCCATACAGGAGCCAGCTTTCGAGGCTGGCCGCGATGTTTTGCGCCAGCGCTTCATCGACGGTGCGGTAACGCACATTCACATGGCCTGCTGTGTCGGTCTGCACACTGCCCCAGAAGGTGTAATCGGGCGGGACATGGCGCCAGCCATCATCATAACGCCAGTAGAACCATAAACGGGCATAAGGCACACCGTCCACAATTTCCTCGATCTTTAACCGTGCCCGTGTGCCTTCGACTGTGGTTTCCAGCACGCGCCCGGTGAGCTGGATGTTACCGTTCTGCTTGAGCGTCTGATAATTGTTAAAGGTTTGCTGCTGCGCGTCCAGCCAGTCATCGGTGGCACTGCGCTGCGCGTTGAGGAAGCTGTTGCGGTCGCCAATGCGCAGCGCCGTGACCTCGGCTTCGGCGGCACCAATCAAGGCCTGCTCCACCTCGGCCTCCACCGCTTGCAGGCGTAGGGTTAAGGCCAGAGCGATGCCCGCAAAGAGCACCAATGTGCCGAAAATGACAAGAATAACCCATAAGCGTGCGCGCCGGCGCGCACGTCTGGTGGAGGGGTCTTCGCCCTCCGCAAATAAATGCGGTTCTTCCGCTTCAACTTCCCAATCCAGTTTAATACTCATTCACTATCCTCATTTATCCCAGTGCGAGGTCGCCCGCCATGATGCGCTGAACCCGCCCTTCGGCATCGCGCACCAGGAGCGCACCCTGTCTATCCACAGCCTGAGCAATGCCCCGGATGTTCGCATCCAGAATGGTGATGGGCTGGCCGATGGTGTTCAAGCGCCTTTTCCAGGCATCGAACAGGGCCGCGGAACCGAGGCGCGCCGACCAGTAATCCACCCGCAGGAGCAGATCATGCAGGAGCAGCGCCCGGTCGAGCGTGGTTCCTGTCACGGTTTCCAGACTGACGGCCTTATCTTCAAGCTCTGTACCTGTAAAATCCACCCGTACATTTACGCCCATGCCCAACGCCACCCCTGCCAGCTTATCTCCATCCCAGGCGGTTTCGGGCAGCACGCCGGAAACTTTGCGCCCGGCGATCTGCACATCATTCGGCCATTTAATGGCTACAGCGTCAGGACTGAGCTGCTCACAGAGTTCGGCAATTGCCAGCGCCCCCAGCATACTGACCTGATGGAGGGCTTCAACGGGTGGATGCAGTACGACCGATACGGCCAGGGCGACCCCCGGCGGTGTGTGCCAGGTACGGCCTTTACGTCCACGGCCTTTAAGCTGCTCGTCAGCAATCACCGTCGCACCGCTGGCCGCACCCTGGCGCAGCCACTCCAACGCCAGATCGTTGGTGCTGTCTGTGCGCTCATAAAAACGAACGGGGCGAGCAGAGAGTACGTTTTCCAGTGTCTCGCGGGTCAGGGTCACACCTACCTCCAGATCAATGTCATTGTACCATGCTTAAAATTCACTCACGCCATCTTGTGCCGCTCCGAACACGGACTTATAATTTACTCATTACTCATTACTCAGCACTCGTAACCCTCCATGAAGCATCTGTGGACACCCTGGCGTATGGCCTATATTAAAGGCGAAAAAAAGCCCGTACAGGGCTGTATCTTTTGTAATGCCAACGATCGGGACGATTTCATTATCGCCCGGTCGGAGCATGTGTACGTGATTCTCAACCGCTACCCCTACAGCAATGGGCATCTGATGGTCGTGCCTTATACGCATGTGGGCAGCCAGGAAGACCTGCATACCGAAGCGCTGACCGACCTGATGGTGACGACCAACCGCGCCATGCACAGCCTGCGGGAACTGCACCATCCCCCGGCATTTAACCTGGGCGCGAATATCGGCGCGGCGGCGGGCGCAGGTGTGGCGGAGCATTTTCATTTCCACATCGTCCCACGCTGGCCGGGTGATGCCAATTTTATGACCTCAGTGGGCGATACACGTATCATCCCCGATACACTGGAACACACTCACCAGCAGTTACAGGCTATCTGGAAAAATTTTTACGATTGAACGGCGAAGACAAGCAGATTACGAAGAAAAACAGGTTATAATGAACTTATCCTTAAATTCTTTTTGTTCTTTTTGCGTTCTTACAGCTTCGTGGTTCATTCTAGAATATGCTTGAATTGTAAGGTGTGTCTCTCATGGCAAATAACGGAAAACACGCGCGCGAGGCGGTCATTCTGGGCAGCGCGCGCACCCCACAGGGCAAATTCCTCGGCGCATTATCGTCGCTGAATGCGGTCGAGCTGGGACAGGTGGCCGTGCGCGCGGCGGTTGAACGCAGCGGCATTAACCCGGCAGATGTGGACGAAGTGATTGTGGGTAATGTCGTAAGCGCAGGTGTGGGCCAGGCGCTGCCGCGCCAGATCAGCCTGGGGGCGGGTATTCCCGATCATGTGGGTGGGGTCGCCATCAACAAGGTCTGTGGCAGCGGCCTGAAAGCCGTCATGCTGGCGGCCAGCGCGATCAGGGCGGGCGACGGTGAGCTGTTCATCAGCGGTGGGACGGAGAGCATGAGCCGCGCGCCGTACCTGAATGATTCGCTGCGGAAGGGGCATAAATACGGGCCTGTGCAGCTTCGCGATTCGCTGCATGATGGCCTGTGGTGTTCGCTGTGTGACTGGGGCATGGGCAACGCCGCGGAGTTCATCGGGCGGCAGTTGGAGATCACACGCGAGGAAATGGACGCATTCGCCCTGCGCAGCCATCAACTGGCTGCTGCCGCGACAGACAGCGGCAAATTCAAGGGCGAGATTGCTCCTGTCACGATTGCATCCGGCAAAGGCAGCAGTGTCATGACGACTGATGAACCTATCCGACATGACACGACACCTGAGGCGCTGGCCGCGCTGAAACCCGCTTTTGAAGAGGACGGACAGGTCACGGCGGGCAACGCGCCGGGCATGAATGATGGCGCGGCGGCACTGGTCGTCAGCAGCCGGGCGTATGCCGAACAGCACAGTCATCCGCCTATCGCCCGCATTGTCGCTTATGGGCAGGCCGCCGTTGAACCCGCGTGGCTGTTCTATGCCCCGGTGAAGGCCATCCCGGTCGCGCTGGAACGGGCAGGCTGGACAGTGGATGATGTAGACCTGTTCGAGATTAACGAGGCATTTGCGGCGCAAGTCCTGGCCGACCTGCGCGGATTAGAACGTGAAGGTCATCGTGTGCCGCTGGAAAAAGTCAATGTGCAGGGCGGCGCGATTGCGCTGGGTCATCCGGTGGGCGCAAGCGGGGCGCGGGTGCTGGTCACGCTGATTCACGCGCTGCAAGATCGGGGCCTGAAGCGTGGTATCGCGGCATTGTGCCTGGGCGGTGCGGAGGCTGTGGCGCTGGCGGTAGAGTTAGAAACTTGAGTGAGATCAGCCACAACGAGCGCAAATATACCTCTGGCAACCCACTGC
>JBGSXK010000635.1:0-16995 GCA_041751455.1 Anaerolineae bacterium | reverse complement strand
TCCACCGCGGCATCCTGCCCAATCACCCGTTGGCACAAAATCTCTTCCAGGCTGCTAAGGCGCTGTCTGTCGTCTTGGGTCAGTTCGCTGATAGGGATGCCGGTGCGGTCTGAAAGCACATCCGCCAGATGCGTCACCTGCACTTCGCTGCTGGCATTGGGGTCATCCTCCGGGCTGATGGTACGGATGACGACCCGGGTACAGGCTTCGTCCAGCAGGTCGAGTGCCTTATCCGGCAAGCGCTGCTCTGGCAGATAGCGCACAGACAGCTTGACCGAGGCTTCCAGCGCATCCTGGCTGATGCTCACACCATGATGGGCTTCCAGCTTGGCACGCTGCCCGGCCAGAATATCCAACGTGGCTTCCTCGCTGGGTTCTTCAATATCTATGGGGCGGAAACGGCGGTTCAGCGCCGGATCCTGCGCGATAGCACGGCGGTATTCCTCGTGTGTGGTCGCACCGATACACACCAGTTCGCCACGTGCCAGCGCGGGTTTGAGGATATTGGCCGCATCCAGGTTGCTGTCAATCGTGTCGCCCGCGCCAACAATTGTGTGAATCTCGTCAATAAACAGAATCACATCCCCGGCACGGCGCAGTTCATCCACAATGCCGATCAGACGCTCCTCGAACTGCCCGCGCAGGCTTGTCCCGGCCACCAGGGTGCCGATCTCAATCTGCACCAGGCGCTTGCTGAGCAGTGAGGCGGGCGCGCTGCCATGCGCGATGGCATAGGCGAGACCTTCCACCACCGCCGTTTTGCCCACACCTGCATCGCCCAGCAGCAGCGGATTATTCTTCTTGCTGCGCGAGAGGGTGCGTGCCAGCGAGCGAATCTCGCGCTCCCGTGCCAGCGCAGGGCCAATCTTGCCCTGGCGCGCCTGCTCGGTCAGGTCACGGCCATATTTATCCAGCAGCGGAGTAGGCATCCGGTGTGCTCCATCGGCGGCCATCTCGTGTGAGATGTCACTATCGGAGAAGTCAAATTCGCTGTCGATGTCGGCAGGCTGGAAGGGGTCTTCCAGCATATCCTGATCGTTTTCTTCCATCAACAGACGTTGCAGCCACAGCGTGAGGTCAAAGCCCATATCCACCAGGATGCGAATGGGCACACCCTCACCTTCCTGCAGCAATGCCATAAGCAGGCGTTGTTCGCTGACTTCATACTCGTTATCGCGGTCTGCCAGGAAGATCGCCAGCGAAAGTACCATCTCGCTGCGCGGTGTGAGCGGCAGTACATCGCCCATCAGCCCTTCGCCATTGCCAATCTCACGCCGAATCTCGTTGCGCACCTCGCGCGGCTTCAACCCGGCACGGCGCAGCAGCATACAGGTATGCCCAGCTTCGTTGCGGGTGGCCGCCATAAACAGATGCTCAGTACCGATGTAATTGTGATGCAGCTTACGCGCTTCTTCGGCAGCGCTGGTCAGGATCGCTGAGCAGCGTTCTCGAATTTCTTTTTCTGGAATATCAGGAGAGGGTGTCAAGGCTGATCTCGCTTTGATGTCCCGTGAGTAAAATCAGGTTTAAGTATACCAACTGCAAGGCGAATTGGGGAAAATTAAGAGTTGCCATTTTTCAGGGGGATATTTGCAGCAGGGCGATGACCGCGCCAGAATAGAGAACAATCATTGAAGAATGTTCATGCACACACGTTTAAATTGCGTGTACCATTAGTTTATCAGGGGTTTCTACCGCTAAATTTGTTATAATGCGATGCGCTCTATTCCTGCATCCTGCCAGCGAGAAAGCAATTTATGGCTAGCAACGACCTGCTCATTGGAAAAAAATTCGGCGACTATGAACTTAAGGGGCCGATTGGACAGGGAGGCATGGCCCGCATTTACCGGGGCTATGACGACAAGCTCCAGCGTTACGCGGCGATCAAGGTCTTCGACGCGCAGGGTGTGCCTTTCGACGAACTGGACGAATATCGCCAGCGCTTTATGCGTGAAGCACGCTCGATTGCTCGCCTGCGTCACCCGCAGATCGTCAGCGTGTACCAGACCGGGCAGTACGAAGACCTGCTTTATATGGCCATGATGTACATCGAGGGGCGCGACCTGCGCCACATCCTCAAGGAACACGTCGCCCATAACACCCGCATGACCCGAATTGACATCCTGCGCATTATCAGCGACATCGCCACCGCGCTGGATTACGCCCACCGCGAAGGGGTCATTCACCGCGACATCAAGCCCTCTAATATCATGATTACGGCGGACGGCCACGCTATCCTGACTGATTTTGGCCTGGCGCTCAGTGTGCCGGAGGGGACTATCGGCACGACCTTCGGCAGTGTCCATTATATCGCGCCAGAGCAGGCCACCAACTCCGCGATGGCAAAGGCGCAGAGTGACCTGTACTCGCTGGGGGTGGTGCTTTATGAAATGCTTACAGGCAAAGTCCCCTTTGATGATGCCTCGGCCATGAGCATCGCGCTGCGGCACCTGAACGAGCTGCCCCCGCCGCCCACCCTCTTTAACCCGGAGATCACACCTTCCGTCGAGTCGATGGTACTGCACGCGCTGGATAAAGACCCGCAGAAGCGCTACCAGAGTGGGACGGCCTTCATCGCCGCGCTGGAAAACGCCTTCGGCATGACCGATGAGGACGAGCTGACACGGCGTTTGAAGGCGCTGCCGGACTGGGTGCAAAACCCAGAATTGAGCAATATCCACAAGCCACCAGCACTGGCAGAAAGCTCAAAGCCTTCTGCTGTGCAAAGAGCCGTGAGCGCTGGTAGTACGCCACGTCCGTCCGCCCCTGTAATTATCGCGCTGGGCGACGAAAAAACCATTTCGGATGCGTCAGGTGTGGGGCGACCGCTGCCCTGGACGAGCCAACAGACCACAACCAGCCACACTGGACGCAACCTGATGCTGATCGGGGGCGGTATCGTGCTGCTGGCTGTGCTGGCGATTATCATACTGCTGGCTTTCAATGAAGATACACCGGGTGTAGCACAGGCTGTCACGGCGACCGTGACCGCTATAACCGATACTACCCCCACCGATGTACCCGCCAGCCCGACCACTGACGAGACCACACCTGACGAAGCCGTTATCCCCATCAACAGCACGAATTCAGATAGCACACCGGACATGACCACCCTAAACGGCAGCACCACTGGTGGTGTGATTCTGGATATTACGCCCACCCCCACCGGGCAGGCCAGCACCCCGCGCCCTACGGTGAACAGCCCGCCAACCATTGAACGCACGGCTACACTCTCTACAACGGCCACCGCTGCCTCAACCAGCACAACCCCCGAAGTCCCAACTGTCTTGCCTGAGAATACGAGCAGCGTGGCCAACCAAGACGGGGAGGTACGCCTGGTTTATGATGGGCAGATGCTGGTGCTGTTTAACATCTCTGACGAAGAGGTAGATGTCAACAATCTGGACTTTGTGCAGCGCACCGCCGATGGCCGCACACTGACTTATCAATCGAATCGTTGGGCGGGCGGCAGTCGCTCCCCGGCAGACTTGCCCCCCGGTGACTGCTTCCAGTTGTGGACGTTTAACGATGGTATCATGCCCCAGCCAGAGGAATGTAAAATACGGCACGCCTGGCGGCAGGTGGGGACCATCCGCGAGTTCTGGATTAGCCAGACCCCCGGCACGGTCTTCGAAGTACGACGCGGTGATCAGGTGCTGGCGGAATGTACCATCAGCGCAGGCGAGTGTGTGTTTGATGTGAAGGGGGAAGAGCTTGGGTAGCGTCTCTGTTATGGCCCGATGACCAGTGTGGCGGTGGGCGCGGGGGTGACGGCCTCCGGCACGGTCGCGCTGCTGAGCAGAAAGATGAGCAGCAGGCCAGCCAGCAGCGCCACCAACGCCACATACAGCAGCCCGCGTGGCGAGAGTGACAGCCCACCGCTGTAAGGAGTAATCCTCCCTCGCTGTGCTTTCAGCCGGGCGTTTTCACGCAGCCAGCGGTGCAGCAGCCCGATAGTCAGCGTGATCTGGCCTGTGGGATGGATATGAACCACCTCGCGGTATTCCAGGCTGCGCAGCGCCGCATTGACAGCGGTACTGTCTAATGGATAATCCGTCTCGATCAACCAGCTGGTGATAATCTCACGATCAATACTGCTCAACGGATCAGCATAGAACAGGGTGTTCATAGCCGCCAGCACCAGCCGCTCATTATCGCTCGATTTTTCCCACAAAGCCGCCAGTTCGCCCTCACTTTCCGCATAGACCTGTGGCAGCACCGCTTTTACATCCTCCGGTGTGAGTGTGGTATGCGCCGGGTCGCGCTCCCACAGACGAAAAAGATGATATCCGCAGCGCTGTGTCAACTGCGGCTGGCCACCTGTGGCGTGGTAAGCCTCGCGCGCGCTGTGATCTGGCAGTGCATAAAACAGACGAACAGGCTCACGCAGCAGCCAGGTGGTTTCGTCGGCGCTCAGCCAATCGAGTCGCAGGCTGTCTGTCGCCCTGACCAACGGCGCGAGTGTGCCGATTTCGGTTTCACGCTCAGCAGCCAGCGTGGTAACAATTTTCAACTGTGGATAGCGGGTCATCAATCCTTGCAGATAGGCCGGGATGTCAGCGGGCAGACGACCTGCATCAAGTGCATCCAGCAGCACGTGGGCATCATCCAGCAGCAGCACCAGCCGTCGGTGTGGGCGGATCACCCGCCATAATTCTGGCAGCCACTCCTCCGCCAGCCAGTCGCGCAGCCCGCCGATTTGCTCTGGCAGCACAGGCAGATGACTGAGCGTAATATCCCAGCGCGCCAGCACCCCATAGGTGTAGCGTACCAGCGCGTGAATCAGGTCATCCTCGCCAGACAGGTGTACCTGTCCTAACGGGATATACACCCCGACCTGTGTCTCGTCGAACACGAAATCGAAACGGCGCAGGAAGGCCGTTTTGCCCACACGCGCGCTGCCGATCAGCGTTAAAACCACGCTGCTGGATGGCGCTTTCAGATACTGGTGTAACTGGCTGAAGGCCGCCTGCCGCCCGGCAAAAGGAGCCAGCGCCGGGTCATCATCGATACCGGGGAGATAAGGGTTAGTCAGGTCATTCATTCGTGAGGTCAGATCGTGTGTCGAGACGATGCATGTAGTTTAAATTAAACTCGCACCGACTGCCAATTTGCAGGCACATATCCGGCAGGGCTGTTGTATAATGCACCTGTTCAACCACTCACAGGCTTTGAAGGAAAAAAGCATGACTTACCCCCCTCGTGCGCTGGCGCTGGTCGGAATGCCCGGCGCAGGTAAAACGCTGTGTGCCCAGCATCTGGAAGCGCGCGGTTTCGCGCATTTTCGTTTTGGCAAAATTGTGGTCGATGAAGTCATCCGGCGCGGGCTGGCGGTGCTGCCAGAGCACGAGCGCCAGGTACGTGAAGAACTGCGGGCGCAGGAGGGCATGAACGCCATCGCGCTGCGCGCCCTGCCTCACCTGAAAGATGCACTGGCGACACAACGCAGCCTGGTGATGGATGGGTTGTATGGTTTTGGCGAGTACAAGCTGCTGAGCGCGGAACTGGGCGCGGCGATGGTGGTGGTGGCCATTGTCAGCCCGCGCCACCTGCGTTATCAGCGGCTGGCACAGCGCACAGAACGCCCACTTACCCCGGAGGAGGCGGAAGGGCGTGATTACCGCGAGATTGAGACACTGGAGAAGGGCGGCCCCATTGCTATTGCCGATTACACTCTGGTCAATGATGTCTCGGCGGATAATCTGCTGCACATGCTGGATCAACTGACCGACAAACTGGGCTTTTATCCCTGAATTATATAAAACAGATCGTGCTGAACAGCCACAATGCTGCTCAGCACTATTTTACTGGTTTATCTCGTTCAGACGACGCTGGAGATAGGCACGTTCCAGCTTGTTCTGGGACAGTTCCAGTGCCCGCTCATAGGCATCCGCTGCGGCTTCGCGCTGGTTTGTGCGCCGCAGCAGGTCGGCCAGCGCGACATGATAGGGATAATACCCGGCCAGCGTCTCGCGCAGGGGATAAAGCAGGCACAACCCGGCCTGTGGATTGACCGCCAGCGCCAGCGCCACCGCGCGGTTGACCTGAATCACAGGTGAGGGGATCATCTTCCCCAGCGCACGATAAAGTTCCACAATCTGCGGCCAGTCGGTATCTTCCGCACGAGCGGCCTGGGCATGAAGCGCGCTGATGGCCGCCTGTACCTGATAGGGGCCAGGGCTGCCCCGGCGCAGAGCATCCTCCAGCAGTGTCACCCCCTCGCGGATCTGCGCCTGATCCCAGAGTGTACGATCCTGGTCTTCCAGCAGCACCAGCTCACCCGCCGGGTTAACACGCGCATCACGACGCGAGTCGTGCAGCAGCATGAGTGCCAGCAGTCCGCGCGCCTCGGTACTGATAAGAACGTCCGGCAGCAGCTCAACCAGCGCCCGGCATAAATCAATCGCCTCACGGCACAGGTCGCGGCGCATGAGGGCCTCACCACTGGTAGCGACATAGCCCTCGTTAAAGATCAGGTAGATCACTGCCAGCAACGCATCCAGGCGCTCTGGCAGCAGATGCGCCGGGGGCACCCGGTAAGGGATGCCCGCATCACGGATTTTGTTCTTCGCCCGTGCCAACCGCTGTGCCATCGTAGGGACTGGCACCAGAAAGGCCCGCGCGATCTCGACTGTCGAAAGGCCACCCAGCGTGCGCAGTGTCAGCGCGACCTGGGCTTCCAGCGCCAGCGAGGGATGGCAACAGGTAAACATTAACTTCAAACGTTCATCGGGGATGGGCTGCATCTCGTTACCCTCCTCTTCCTCCGATGGAATCTGATCGATTTCCGCCAGGGTTTGCAGGATGGCCTGTTTGCGGGTGAAGGTCGAAGCCCGCCGCAGGTGATCAATCGCGCGGCGTTTGGCCGTTGTCGTCAGCCATGCACCAGGGTTGCGTGGGATACCCTCCTGTGGCCAGCGTTCCAGCGCGGCAATGCACGCCTCCTGCAGCGCATCCTCCGCCAGCGAGAAATCGCCAAGCTGGCTGATGAGCGCGGCCAGTACCCGGCCATGCTCCCGCCGGAAGGTCGCTTCGATCATGGCGCAAACGGTTTCGGTCATTCTGTAAACCCCGACAATCGTACAGAGCAGGTTTAAGAGAACACCACCACCGGGCGCACTTCGACAGACCCGGTACGTGCGCCGGGGATTTTCCCGGCGATCTGGATGGCTTCATCCAGGTCTTTGCATTCGACCAGATAGAAACCGCCAAGCTGCTCTTTGGTTTCTGCGAATGGGCCATCGGTGGTCATGGTCTTACCATCGCGCACGCGCACTGTCGTGGCGGTCTGGGTGGGGTGCAGCGCCTCGCCGCCAACATGATGCCCACTGTTACGGATGCCTTCGGTAAAGGCGTAATACTCCCCCATGATAGCCTGCTGCTCCGCTTCGCTGGCGCTGGCATCCTGTGCTTCGTTGCTATAGATTAACAGAGCATACTGCATGACGTTCTCTCCTTAAGATGTGTTCCTGGCGAGGAATTTCGCCCTTTCTACACATACGTCGAACAGGACTTGCGCAGAATGACAGGCTTTTTGTCGCTCTCATCAATCTCTCATCTTAAGTGCTTATTTTAACCAGCACCAACAGGCGGCAGCAGTGCGGCAGACTCCGCGTCAAGGAACAGGTGACAGTCGATATGACGGCGCAGCATGGAAGCCGGACAGTCCGGTGTGACTGGCCCGGCGAGGGTGTCATAGACGGCCTGGGCTTTGCGCGCTTCGGGCGCGATACAAACGATATGCCCCACAGAGAGGATCATCGGCACACTGAGTGAAAGCGCGTGCGTGGGTACCATCGCAAATGAAGGGAAGTGTCCCTCACCGACCTGCTGACGGCGGCAGGCTTCATCCAGCGCGACCACATGCACCCGCGCCGGAGTGTCAAAATCAGCAGGCGGATCGTTAAAAGCCAGATGCCCGTTTTCACCGATACCGACACACGCCAGATCCACCGGCGCGGCATCGAGTAGGGCAGCATAACGCGCACATTCGGCCTGTGCGTCTGGCGCTTCGCCGTTCAGCAGATGTACCGCGCCGAACGGCAGGTGATTAAAAAGATTCTCACGCAGATAACGGCGAAAACTGGCTGGATGCGTCTGGGGCAGATTGAGGTATTCATCAAGGTGAAAGGCTGTAACCCGCGACCAATCCAGCGCGTCTTTATGGGCGACCAGATGTCGCAAAAACGTCAACTGCGAATTGCCAGTCGCAAAGATCACGCGCGCCGCGCCCTGCTCATGCAGCGCAGCCGCCAGGTGCTCCATCACATGCCGGGCAGCAGCCTCGCCCAATGCATCGCCCGATGGATAAATAGCTGCCTGAAGTCCATCAATCTCAAATGCCTGCCCCACGCTTCTGCTCCTCGGTTAAAATTAGAATTTATACTTCACTACTCTGATCCTGCGCAAACGAGCTTGACCGTTGAAAGGCTTCATCAATCACTGTATTAAGCTGCTGCGCCGCGCTGTGGATTTTTTCGAAACAGTCCTGCTGCTGGCCGCTGAGAATGCCAAACGCGCCGATCAGGAACAGCTTGGGGAAGCCAATCATGCTCACCAGTGGGTCGCGCAGTTCGTGGCTGATATTGAAATACCCCTGCCCGGTACGCATAAGTTGAAGATGGTTCGCTGTCGAGGCGATATTCTTCTCAAAGGCCAGGGTTGCCCCCTGTACAATGCCGATCGCGGTTCTCTGGTCATCGTTCAGGCTGTCGTCGGCCAGCAGTGCAACACAGTGTTCGTGAATAAACTGATTTAAACCCAACAGGTCTTCGTGCATCCCCCATCCCCCTGCCATTCTGTAACAAGTCACTAACCCTATTTTAACTGAAATCTCATGAGGATTTATAACTGTTTTGCCGGGGATGGGATTTGGTACAGCCGGTTTGGGTTCTCTGCGGTCTTCAAAGTGCTGTGGTAAAAACGGGAAGGTCACAGACCCTCCCCCGTTTTGCGGTAAACATCTTTAGCGCAGCCGCCGCCCTTTATCCCCACTGCCGAGCATCTTACGCGCCCGGTCATTATTCAGTGCGGGAGTCGCGCCCTGCACCGCTGCGTAGAAGTCTTCGTCGTAGTTGCGCGGCTTGATGACGACGGGCATGGGCACGGCATGGCCCATGATAATGGCCTGCTGCTTAGTGTCGAGCCGCGCCAGTACTTCGCGCAGCCCTGCTGCCCCGCTGATGCCGTTCAGCACGGCATTGATGTCGCGCTCATTATCCAGCAGCGCCGTGACGCGCGTCCCGATCTGGCTCATGACTTCCTCGTCAATGCCGCTCGGACGCTGATCCACGACCAGCAGCGTCACGTTGTATTTGCGCATCTCGCGGGCGATCACGCCGAAGGTCGTCTGGTTGGCGATCTTGGGGTCGAGGAATTTGTGCGCTTCCTCGATGGTAATCATCAACTGCGGCGGCTTGTGAGCATCATCGCCAAGCGACTTCTCCACACGCTCGACATAAGCCTCGTGAATACGCCGGGTGAGGTAATTCGCCACCAGCATATAGGCTTCCAGCGAATTGCCATAACGCCCGAATTCCAGTACCACGCTTTTCTGCTGTTCGACCAGGATATTAATAATCTGCTTCACGCTGTCGTCAGGAGTCTCCGCCACCAGGAAACCCCAGCGCTCGAAACGCTCCATACGCCGCTGTACAGCGATCAGTGTACCCTCGGCAGTGGGGGTGTTGGTGGTGATGTCCTCCAGGTCTTCCGGGTCGCCTTTAATCAGGCGGCGAATCCAGCTTTTGCCCCAACGCTTGTGCAGCGTGTGAATGGCATCAATCATCGCGTCGGAAAAGCTCATGGTCACGCGAAGCTGCTCCAGGTCCTGCGGCTCGATCTCGTCATAGCCCAGGCGCACTTCAAAATCGTACTTGGCGTTACGGCGGCGCGACGATTCTGCGTCCAGCGTGAGGATCACGACTTTATGATCAAAAAGCTGCTTCAATCCCTTGACGCTGTAACCATTCTCACTGGTCACTTCCCAACCATAATCGTTGTGCATATCAAAGATCAGGCTGACACCGATGCCGCGTGAGATCGTCCCTGCCAGCAGCACACGAGTGAGAAAGCTCTTGCCCGTGCCGCTTTTGCCAAAGACTCCCACTGAGCGCTCTACCAGCCGCTTGAGGTCGAGGTTGATCTGCGTTTCTTCCAGTTCCAGCGGCGTACCGACATTAAAATGCGTCGCGTCCTCATAGCCAAAAACATCATTCACGTCCTCGATGCTGGCATTAAACACAGGCATAAAGTGGCTGGGGATGGATTTCACAGGCTTGGGCTTGTCGTCCTCTTCGATAGACAACATGGGCGCGACATGCACCGTCCCATAGGCTGCCGTGCCGCTGTAGACCTCCGCCAGGAAAGGGTCGCTCACATCAGGTGGGTCGTTCTGGATGGCGGGATTAGTGTTACCCAGGGCGATGTCATTGACCATACAGAAAAAGCGACGCTTATTACCGTGCACCACCACATAACGCCCAACAGCCAAATCTTCCACGCTCTGCCCGCGATCCAGCTTGACCACCAGCCCCTTGCTCAGCGAGCCGCCGACCACCACACCAAGGCGATCATCCAGCATGTAAGCCAGTGGGTCTTGCGGAAACCAGTGGTCCAAATTCTCGCGTGGGACATTGTTCATGGGGCATCTCCGATTAAAACATATTCTATAAGGCGCGGGCTGTGATGGTCATATTATAGCACAAATGTTCAGTTTCGGATGGTTATATTTTTGTCATCTGAACTCGCTAAAGTATAGTCCGATATGGCCTGGGCAGGGGATAGAAAAAGTAAACGCTTCAGGTTTTGCCCTGGCGTTCATTGCCATGTTTGAAGTTGCCCGTGACCTTCGCCATGACCAACTGCGCAGCCCGGTGATCCAGTCCATCGACCTGCGCCAGAAATTTCTGCGCCTTCGTACCCTTGAGCGTAGTGACATGCCTGCGATGCCAGTAGATCAGCACACGCTGATCTTTGGTCACATCATAGGTGAAGGGTTCTTCGTCAAAGGTGTTGCGCTTATCAATGTTGGGCATAGGCTTATCTCGTAAATCTGATGTCGTCTTTAATCAGGATGATGTTCGCAGCCCCATTCTTAATTTCACGGTGATCATAAAGCCTATCCCCTCAGTCCTTCACCGCCGCGTCGCCATAGAGCCGTTCCTGCTGGTCGGCGCGCCGCATAGACAACCAGGTAAGATGTGCCAGCCGGTCACGCTCCTGCATGTTGTCCAGCTTGTCTGCTGTGAAGCGCCATGTCCAGTTGCCGGACTCTACACCAGGCGTATTCATGCGAGCTTCAGACCCCAAACCAAGAATATCCGTCATCGGTGCGACAAAGGTATGCGCTACCGACATCATCCCCAGACGGATCAGCGTCCAGTGCGGTTCACGCACCTCATGGTCGAGATACTGCGAAATCAGGCTGCGCGTCTGGTCGTCCACTTCGTTATTCCACCAACCCACAGTAGTATTGTTATCATGCGTCCCGCTGTAGACCACGCTGTTGGGGGTGTGGTTGTGTGGCAGGAAGGGATTGCGCGGTTCACTCCAGGCAAATTGCAGCACTTTCATTCCTGGCAGGCCAAAGTCGTCGCGCAGCTTCTCGACAGTGGGTGTAATCACGCCCAGGTCTTCCGCGATAATCGGCAGATCCCCCAGCGCAGCCTGCACCGCCGCGAAAAAGTCCGTGCCGGGGCCATTTACCCATTCCCCTTTGACCGCCGTTTCTTCCTCGGCGGGGATTTCCCAGTACGCATCAAACCCGCGAAAGTGGTCAATGCGTACCACATCCACCAGACTCAGGCAGGCGCGAAAACGGCTGATCCACCAGTCATAACCACTGGCGCGCATCACATCCCAGCGATAGAGGGGGTTGCCCCAACGCTGGCCTGTCGCGCTGAAGTAATCTGGCGGCACCCCGGCCACGACAGTAGGGTTGCCACGCTCGTCCAGATAAAAACGGTCACGGTTCGCCCACACATCAGCGCTGTCGTGCGCTACAAAAATAGGAATATCGCCAATAAAACGAATACCCCGCGCGGCAGCGTAGGCTTTCAGCTCGTACCACTGCGTATGAAACACCCACTGGTGAAAGCGGCGCTCATCAATCTGCACGGCCAGCCGTTCTCGCGCTGCCGCCAGCGCCATCTCATCCCGCAGTGCCTCACCCGCATCCCATTCCACCCATGGCTTGCCACCATAGGAGTCCTTAAGTGCGGCGAACAGGACATAATCATCCAGCCAGTAGGCGTTTATGTCGCACCATTCCTCAAATGTGGCTTTCTGTGCCGTGCTGCCGCTAATCTTAAAACGCTCATAGGCCAGATGCAGTCTGTCGTTGTGATAACCAATAATCCAACCAAAGTCCACCCGGTCTGCGGGGAAGTCCGGCGCATCGGCCAGGTCATCATGTGTGAGCCAACCTTCGCCCACCAGTTTATCTAGGCTGACCAGATTGGGGTTGCCTGCAAAGGCCGAAAGCGTCTGGTAAGGTGAGTCGCCGTAGCTGGTGGGGCCAAGCGGCAGAATCTGCCAGATGGTCTGCCCGGCGGCTTGCAGCCAATCGACAAAGCGATAGGCATACTCGCCCAGGTCGCCAATGCCATACCGTCCGGGCAGCGACGTGGGATGCAGCAGGACACCACTGGAACGAGGGAAAATGAGGTTGTGGTCAGTCATGATCAAATCCGGTTTCAATAATGGCACGTTTCTCAAAACAGCGCGTATTGTACCAGACTCGTTCCCGCCGGGACTACATTCGCTGGGCGAGAAACTTTCTCAGAAATGACACTTCTTCTACAATGGGGGAGGAGCCAGAGCAGGTGAGTAGAAACGAGGGATGATGGATGGGGCGTTTACTGAAAGAAATGATGATTTTAGGGCTGGCGGCAGCGGCAGGCATCTATCTGATGAACCCAACACTGGGGATATTTGAACTGCTGCCGGATAACCTGCCGCTGGTGGGTAACCTGGATGAAGCCGGGGCAGTGCTGATTCTGGTCAACACACTGGCCTATTACGGCCTGGATTTGAGCCGCTTATACGGGCGTGGCAATACGCCACGTTAACGACGCTGCTGGCGCGGGCTTTCCTGCTCGTCTTCCTGGTCGGAAAGCAGATCATCCAGGCTCAGTTTTTGCAGGCGGCTTTCGGCCATGGTTGCGCGCAGTTCACTGCCAAT
Organism: Anaerolineae bacterium; assembly: GCA_041751455.1. GTDB lineage: Bacteria > Chloroflexota > Anaerolineae > Aggregatilineales > Phototrophicaceae > JAIOHN01. The sequence goes on along the minus strand of JBGSXK010000635.1, from coordinate 3,812 downwards.
CTCACCATCTTCGCTCAGGTGGCGGCGCACCACTTTCGTTGTGCTTTCCTCCCAGTTGAAGTAATGAGTTGCCAACAGTACGCCATCCGCGCTTACACGCAGTTCCCAATCCTCGTGCATCGCCTGCGCATCGTGGATAGGCAGCCTTGCCCCTGGTGTAATCAGGTTTCGCCCGCGTTCCAACTGGTGCCGGTCTTCATGAATAAAGATCACCTGTCCATCGCTGTCCAGAATCTCAAAACGAATGCGCCCCACTGCCTTCTGCGGCAGGCGTAACTGCACAAACGGTTGCAGATAATCAATATCATCCAGCACCGGACGGGTGCGATAAATAGCCGGGTCATCATCACTCTTGAAGGCCATCACACCGATATCCGTTGCCAGCACTTTTACGCTTTCCGGGTCAAGCCCGGCTTCTTCCACCGCGCGCAGCGCATGGGCATAGATACGCTCCCGCCCGGCCTGTTCTTCATAATCATTCATGTCACGCTGTGCCTGCCCGCGTGGGATCGGACGGGAAACACTGGCCGAATCGCCCGATTGCCAGGGCATCCGTCCGCCCTCGAACTGGCGCGCCAACAGGTAAATGCCACCCAATACCAGCAGTGTCATAAAGGGATTGCCACCATCACCCAGCGCAGCTATGCCGATCAGCAGCAGCACCATTCCCAGGCCAACTTCGGAAAAACGCCGGTTCATATAGCCCGACTCCTAACGATTACCGCCGCGTGAGTCGCGGCGCTGGCTGCGCATCAGGTCTTCCAGGCTGAGGGGCACTTCGTCCTCTTCCTCTATCCTATCTTCCAGGCGGGCACGCGCCATACTATTTTCCCGCTGGTAGAGTGAGGGGGTCACATTAAAGGACAGCAGCCCAGCCAGCCCGCCGTCAATGGTCACCCGTAAATCCCATTCTCCACCCTGGCCGATCATTTCGTTCGTCACCAGCGGCAGGTGATGGTCGGCCAGAATGTTCATCTCGCCGTCGCGCAGGTAGGTTTTCATTTCGTGGACATACTGCTGCTGACCACGATGATCGATAATCTCGAAGCGCAGGGTAGCATGACGCTCGGCAGCGCTTGGCTCCACCAGCAGCGTAATAAAGGGGCGCACGCCGTCGTCATCGCCGCTGATGGTGCGGCTTTTACGCATGACCATGCCTTCCGGGCTGGAATGTGAGCTGATCAGGCCAATATCAATCAGGGATGTGTCTTTATAAATCGGTCCACCGCTGCGCCGCTGTGCCCGCTCAGTCGCTTCACGTGCTTCGGTACTCATGCGCATCCGCTTTAGCGGGGAACTGCGTACATTTTGCAGCATGGCTGTGGGCTTGACTTCCAGCACAGAGGCCACCAGTGCCCCGATCCACACCGCCAACAGCACAGCCATGACCTGTACCGAGGCCGCCCCAGACAGGAAGACCAGGCCGATCAACGCGGCCAGCACACTTAACCACGCGAGATTTCGTTGTCTAATCCGCATTATTGTCTCACAGAGCTTACTACCGTTTTAGTAAAATGTGTTATCTTGTCAGGAGAGGGTTGCACACCCTCCCCTGCGAAAATTCAGTCGTATATACCTAAGATAATTATACGCGAGAAACCCCGATACAGTTGCATCTGTTATGGCCTTTGCGCTACGAGAGTATGCGCCAGCGCTGCCCATTCTTCCAGATGAAGTGTTTCTGCCCGGCGGCGCGGATCAATGCCAGACTGCTCCAGCAGGTTAGCAGCCTCCTCGGTTTTGATGCTCAGCCCTGCGCCCAGCGAGTTCTTCAACTGCTTGCGCTTCTGGCTGAAACCCGCCCGCACCACCCGAAAGAAAGTCTTTTGGTCCGGCACATCGACAGGCGGCTCATCATAGACATCCACCCGCACGACCGCGCTGTCCACATTGGGCCGCGGCCAGAATGCTGCCGGTTTCAGGCGGTTAATGATCTTTGTTTTGCCGAAATACTGGATTCCTACGGCCAGTTGGTTCATGTCGTCGGGCTGGGCGACCATACGCTCCGCCACTTCAAACTGAACGGTGAGTACGAGACGACGGGGCTTATGGATCGCCTCCAGAAGCTGGCTGAGGATGGGCGTAGTGATGTAGTAGGGCAGGTTGGCGACCACCACATAATCATCGGGGCGAATGAGGGCGGTCACATTGACCGTGAGAATATCCTGATAGATGACCCACACGTTGGGGTAAGCCGCCAGTTGATCGTCAAGAATTGGCTTCAACCGCTCATCCACCTCCACACAGATGACACGCCGCGCGGCTGCGGCCAGATGCTCGGTCAGTGCCCCTGTGCCAGGGCCAATTTCCAGTACGGTATCGTTGGGCGAAAGTTCGGCGCTGGCCGCGATTTTTTCCAGCGCACCGGGGTCATGCAAAAAATTCTGCCCCAGGCTTTTCCTTGGGGCGATCTCGTATTCATCCAGCAGAGCTTTAGGGTTCATCTTTGCTGACCTCCGGCAGTGATTAAAACAGATCGGAAATAATAATAAACCACAGAGGGCACAGAGAAAACAACCCATACAATCTGTGTTGCTCAGTGATCCCTGTAGTTCATTTTTACTCGCTTGGCAGGATATACGTAATCTGCGGCGGGACAGGCGCAAGCAGGTAGACATCCACATAACGCGACCAGGACTCCCAATCAGCATCGGAATAGCCCAGGTCGATACGCAAACGGCGGCGCAGCGCGCCCGTATCGGCCATTTTACCAAGTCCATAACCTGGGACATAGACTTCAGTACCATAGGGCATAATGCCAGGGTCGCCACCGACAATGCCTTTGCGCAGTGTTTCGCCTGTCGCCGTGATGTTATCGCCACCCAGCGCCGCTGGATGATAACTGGTGGCATACATGCGAATGCGCCGCCAGTACTGGCGCGGGCCATCGGGTGTATCCACAGTGCGCAGCACCACATTGGTACCATAAGCAATCACTTCGTTAAGCGGTTCCTGTGTTACCTGCGTATCTTCCGCTGTACGGCTGATCTCGATGCCATTTTCATAACGCACCCGCAGACTGGTCTGCGTGACCCCATTTTGTCCGGCCTGTGCCAACCGTGTCTGGTCGATCTCCAGTCCGCTGTCAGCCTGATAGACCACATCATACGACTGGATCGATTCTTCGATCAGCACTTCTTCCTTTACACGGATAATGCGGATACGTATGCCGGATCGCACCTCTACGTCTGTATCCGGCACACTGTAATCAAGGCCGATGAGTGACAGCCCGGCTTCTGCCAGCGCATCCGCCACAGCAGGTCCGGTAACGCGGGTTTCCAGTGTCATCCCATCGGCAATAATCGTTACCGGGCGGGCGCGCTGAATGTGAACGGTCATGCCCGCGGTGAGCGGTGTGTGCGATTCCGGTGTGACTTCATCGGCAGCATACAGGGTGATGTCCGCCTCGAATAACGCTTCACCCACGGTATCGCTGGTGGTTTCGACATGAAGCAAGCGGCCTGCGTCGTCAATAACCAGCGACAGCGCCCGCTGCACGGTGATCTGGTTGGCTGGCACTGGCCAGTTTGACAGGCTTTCCGGTGTGGCCTCGGTGCCATCCACGAAGACACGATCTTTTTCGGTCAGGCTTACTCCGGCGCTGGTGAGAATATCTGCGGGGCTGGCGAGGTGAGTGCGATAAACCCGCGACTGGCCTTCGAGTGTGAGCGTGACGCTGCGCGATCTTTCGATGCGAATGACGAGTTCATCACTGATCAGGCTGTTGAGGGCAGGTGTGACCAGATCCCCCTCATTAAGCATAATGCTCAGTTCGCCCAGCAGGGCAGCAACAGTGCGGGTGTGAGTCGTCA
>JBGSXK010000634.1:0-5892 GCA_041751455.1 Anaerolineae bacterium | reverse complement strand
AACTTGATGACCCGTCCTTCCTGAACGAATTTGTAGCGACTGTTGCAGTGCTGACAGAACCCCTGGTGATTGTGCACGGGGGCGGCAAAGAAATTTCCACCCTGCAAAAAGCCCTGGGTATCGAGCCGCGTTATCTGGATGGTGTGCGCGTGACCGATGCGGATTCGCTGGCGATTGTGGAAATGGTGCTGTGCGGCACCGTCAATAAACGGCTGGTGCGGCGCTTGATGGCCGCCGGGGTGGAAGCAATAGGCATAAGTGGGGTGGATCGTGGGCTTATACGCGCGGAGAAGATGCCGCATCCCCATGAAGATATGGGCTTTACCGGGGAAGTCAGCGCGGTGCGCGGCGAGCTTGTGCTGGAACTGCTGGAAAAAGGCATTACGCCTGTCATCGCGCCCATCTCGCTGGGGCAGGACAGCGCGTATAACGTCAATGCCGACCATGTGGCCGGGGCAGTGGCCGCCGCGATTGGCGCAAGCCGGGTGATTTTCCTGACGAATGTCGAAGGCGTGCTTATTGATGGCCGTGTGGCGGAGACACTCACACCAGAAGCGGTGCAGCACCTGATCACTAACGGCACCATCTTCGGCGGGATGATTCCCAAAGTGCGGACTGCCCTCCACGCGCTGGAAAGAGGTGTGCCGCAAGCAGTGATTACCAATCTGGCTGGATTGAACACCCATGGCGGGACAATCTTTACCCATATTACGAACCCTGTTTGAACCTGTGTAAACAAGGAAAGAAGGATGAGGATGACAACGCATTTAAGCAATTCGATTATTGATCTGGAGCAGGATTACGTCGTGCAGACGTACAAACGCCCGCCATTTGTGTTGTCGCACGGTGAGGGTGTGATGCTGTATGACACTAAAGGCAAGGCATATCTGGATATGGTGGCGGGTATCGCAGTGAATGCCTTGGGTTATGCTGACCCGGATGTAACGGCAGCATTGCAAAATGCAGCGAGCGGGCTTATTCATGTCAGTAATCTTTATCATACCGCGCCCCATGCAGAACTGGCGGCGATGCTGGTGGAAAAGTCGTTTGCAGACAGGGTATTCTTCTCCAACAGTGGGGCAGAGGCCAATGAAGGTGCAATCAAATTCGCGCGCAAGTACGCTTATGCTCACGAGCGGCACGACAAGACCGAAACAGTCTGTTTCAGCCATGCTTTTCATGGGCGTACCATTGGCACAGTCTCGCTCACCCCGAAGGAAAAATATCAGAAACCGTTTAAGCCACTCATGCCCGGTGCGATCGTGGCAGAGTTTAATAATATTGAGAGCGCCAGAGCCGCAATCAACGAAAAAACCGCTGTGGTGATTGTCGAGCCTGTGCAGGGCGAGGGCGGTATTCACCCGGCCACGTCGGAATTTTTGCACGCGCTGCGTGAGTTGTGTGACCAATATGATGCCGTATTGGTTTTTGATGAAATCCAGTGTGGAATGGGGCGTACGGGGACTCTGTGGGCATATGAATACAGCGGTGTAATCCCGGACATTATGACACTGGCGAAACCGTTGGCAGGGGGTCTGCCAATTGGCGCAATTCTGGTGCAGAGAAAGATCGCTGATGTGATGCAGCCCGGCGACCATGGCTCAACCTTTGCGGGCGGGCCACTGGTGACAGCGATAGCGAAAGTGGTACTGGAAAAAGTAAGTCGGCCGGAATTCCTGAACCATGTAAGCGAAGTAGGCGAGTACCTGGTGGAGCGCCTCTCGGAGATCAATAGTTCCCTGATTCAGGAGATTCGTGGGCGTGGATTGATGGTGGGTATGGAACTGACTACCGATGTGTCGTCATTAGTCACGAAAGGCTATGAACAGGGCTTACTACTGGTCAATGCGGGTGAGAATGTGATCCGCTTTGTGCCGCCGCTGATTCTTGAGAAGGCGCATGTAGATATGCTGGTGGAGAAACTCACAGTGATGTTAGGGGAGATGGCCAGTGAGTGAGGTTTTGACTTCTATCGAGGGGGTGGCTGGTTTTCAGGTCGCGGGTGTTCACGCCGGGTTGAAAAAACACTGTGTGCTGGATTTCGCGCTCATTGTCAGTGATCGCCCGGCGGCGGTTGGCGCTGTCTTCACGACTAATGAGGTAAAGGCGGCCTGTGTGCTGGTGGATATGGATAAGCTGGCGAAAAACCCTGATGGTGTTCGCGCAGTGGCAATTAATACACGCTGCGCCAACGCCTGCACCGGGCAGCAGGGTATTGAAAACGCGCACATGATGGCGCGGTATGTTGCGGAAAATCTGGGAATTGAGGAAGATGCTGTACTTGTGCTTTCTACAGGGGTCATTGGTACACAACTTCCGATGGATAAAATCCGGCAAGGGGCAGATGATGCGGTGCAAAAGCTGGGGAATGACTGGACAGCAGCAGCGGCAGCCATTATGACCACGGATACACGTCCCAAGCAAGCCTGGGTAAAGGTCACAACAGCCAGCGGTCAGACCTATCACATTGCCGGGATCAGCAAGGGTGCCGGGATGATCGCCCCTAATATGGCAACCATGCTGGGTGTGATTGTGACAGATGCCAGGGTACAGCCCCAGGCAGCGCTGAAACAGGCCGCAGACCGCAGTTATAATCGCATTGTTGTGGATGGCGATATGAGCACCAATGATACGGTATTCCTGCTGGCGAATGGTGCAAGCGGCGTACAGATTGAAACCCAGGCGGATTGTCAGCAGTTCCAGCAGGCGCTTAATGCAGTGTGTGTCAGGCTGGCACAGGATATTGTACGAGACGGCGAAGGAGTGACCAAATTTATTGCACTTCATGTTACAGGCGCGCCAGACGATGATGCGGCACGCAGGATCGCCAACACGATTGCAACTTCGCCGCTGGTCAAAACTGCGTTTTACGGTAATGATGCCAACTGGGGGCGGATTGTGGCGGCAGCAGGGCGGGCGGGAGTTACGCTTGACCAGTCCCGGCTAAAATTGTGGTTTGCAGGCGGGGAGACATTGGACAACCCGCTGCAACTGGTGGAGCATGGATTGCCGCTGGATTACAGTGAGGCCGCGGCCACCGAGATTATCCGCCAGCCAGCAGTGAGCGTCCGGTTGGATTGCGGCATGGGTGACGGATCGGCTGTGGTGTGGACATGCGACCTGAGCCATGATTATGTGTCCATTAATGGCGATTACCGGAGTTAAGAGTCTATGCAGGGTGTACTGGCATTAGAAGACGGACGTATTTTTACCGGAATTGGTTTTGGTGTGGAAGGCGTGCAGACAGGTGAGGTGGTTTTTAACACCTCTATGACCGGGTATCAGGAAATCCTGACTGACCCCTCCTACTACAGGCAGATTGTGACCATGACGGTGCCGCATGTAGGTAACACAGGTGTAAATCGGGATGATGTGGAGTCGGAACGGGTGTGGGTGTCCGGGTTTGTGGTGCGCTCACTCAGCCCAGTAGTGAGCAACTGGCGGGAACAGGGGACGCTGGACGAGTATCTGAAAGCACAGGGTGTGATCGGGTTGAGTGAAGTGACCACACGGGCGCTGGTGAGACACATTCGTTCAGTGGGTGTGATGCGTGCAGCCATTGCGCATGGCGCAGAGGCGGAAGACCCGGTGGCGCTGGTGGCGCTTGCGCGCAAATCACTGGATATGTCCGGCGCGAATCTGGTAGATGAGGTGACATGCGCGGAGCCGTATCATTGGACAGAGCGCAGCGATTCACAATGGTATCGAGGACATCAGGATGAGGAAGTAGGGCCGCTTATCGTGGCCTACGACTTCGGTATCAAGCGTAATATTCTGCGCTTGTTTACAGATCGTGGGCTGCGGGTGAAGGTGGTGCCTGCCCAAACCCCTGCCAGTGATGTGCTGGCGCTGAACCCGGCGGGGGTCTTCCTGAGCAATGGCCCTGGCGACCCGGCAGCCGTAACTTATGCAATTGAGAATGTGCGCTATCTTATTGGGAAAACGCCTGTGTTCGGGATTTGCCTGGGGCATCAGATTCTTGGTCTGGCCCTGGGTGGCAAAACCGAAAAGATGCGTTTCGGGCATCGCGGCGGCAACCAGCCCGTGAAAAACCTGCTTAATGGGGTAGTTGAGATCAGCAGCCACAACCACGGCTTCGCTGTCATGTCAGATAGCGACCTGCATGGCGCAGAGATCACTCATGTGAATCTGAACGATAATACAGTGGAGGGGCTGCGCCATTTGGAGTTGGGCGCATTCAGTGTACAGTATCACCCGGAGGCCTCGCCTGGGCCGCATGACTCCCTCTATCTGTTCGATGAATTTGTCGAGCGGGTGAAGGAAAAAACGCCTGGCAGGGTCTAGGGGCAGACACTCATGGCACGTGGTTTCTGGTTACTTATACTGTTGCTGATGTTGGGCGCGGCCTTCCGGCTCTACGGATTGAGTATCCAGTCTCTATGGAATGATGAACTGGCAAGCTGGTTCATGAGCAGCCGGGAAAGCCTGCAAGCGGTGATTGTTGAAGAAGTTGCGCCCGACGTGCATCCACCAGGGTATCAGGTGATACTCTATTTCATGATGCGCCTGTTCGGAGACTCTGAGTTTAGCCTGCGGTTGCCCTCTGCTTTTGCAGGAATTGTGTCCATTGCCGCCATATTCACATTAGGGAAACGTCTCTACTCATGGCGTGAAGGTCTGGTCGCAGCGGCGCTGCTGGCCGCGTTTATCACACCCATCTATTACAGCCAGGAAGCAAGGGCATATGCTTTTGTGCTGCTGTTTACGCTGATCAGTGCTTACTGGTGGGTGGTATTGGTGGAGCAGCTCAAAGCACGAAAGCAAGCGTTAAAGGCTGCTATCACCTACACTATCAGTGCTGCTGTGCTGGCATACCTGCATTATTTTGGTTTGTTTATGGTGATTTTGCAGGGGGCTGCTATGCTCTTGCTGCTGCGCAGAGGATGGTATTGGCTGGGGATTTACAGCGTGATCGTGCTCTGTTATCTGCCCTGGCTGCCGTCTTTTATCTGGCAGATGCAGAACAGGCGTACAGGCAATACCAACACAGGTGCGCTGCTGCCACCACCGAGGGCTGATGCTCCGCTGGAGTTCTTGAGCTTTTTGTTTAAAAGGCCGGATTGGCTGGCCGCATTGATTTTGGGGTTGTATGCACTGTTGCTAGTTGGTAGTTTGTTCGTGGTGCATCGCACCAACACGAGGGATTATCCTGCGGCATTATTGGCGCTGTGGCTGGTTATACCTTTTGTGATTATCTATGGGTATTCGCTGCTGCAAACACCGATTCTGACCTATCGCAACCTGATTATCCTGCTGCCTCCTGCCTATTTGCTGCTGGCACGGGCGCTTGTGTATACCCCTGCGTTACGCCAATTTACAAGACTTATTGCAATGGGGACAGCAGTAATCCTATCGGCTGAGCTGTTACAGTCAGGTTACTATACACGGGTACAAAAAGAACAGTTTCGAGAGGCGGTTGAGTTCGTGGTAGAGAATGAATCCCGCTACCCAAACTCAGTTATTGTTGGCCTGGCGTGGTCGGAAAATTTACTGAATTATTATTTCAGGAAATTCGATTCTGAACGCAGAGTAGACATAATTGCCGGGTGGGAGGCCGATAAGGTACAGGTAGCGGATTTGATCGAAGCCCGCGAGGCGGAGTATATCTGGCTGGTGCGCGGCAACCGTATTCCTGAAACTGCATTTATGGCTTACTTTGTGAACGATAATTTTGTTTTTACCCACACCCGCCAATTATATGGCGCGGATGTAATTTTGTACCGGCGACGATGAGGTATTCATGCCCAAACGAACTGATATTCAGACAATTATGGTGATTGGCTCTGGCCCGATTGTGATCGGGCAGGGTTGCGAATTTGATTACAGCGGGGTACAGGCCTGCAAGGTGCTGCGACGTGAAGGTTATCGTAT
>JBGSXK010000633.1:0-3600 GCA_041751455.1 Anaerolineae bacterium | reverse complement strand
CTCCTGGATAAACGGCCATTGCAAGACCTGCGGTCACTATGGCACGCTACGACGAGGCTGCTTGATTGTAACAGCCGTGTTCTGGTGCTATAAATTGTATAAAAATGGGAGCTTATACACAGATGCAAGCAGTAATGAAAGTGGCACGCGGAGTCGGTCATATTGAATTGCGCGATATCCCTGAACCGGATCCCGGCCCTGGTCAAGTCAAGATCGCTGTCCGCGCAGCGGGTATCTGCGGCACGGATTTACACATCTACATGGATGAATTCCCGGTGACCCCTCCGGTAGTGCTGGGGCATGAGATTGCGGGTGAGATTGCCTCGATAGGGGATGGTGTAGAGGAGATCCCAGTGGGCGCACGTGTCACCACCGAGACTTATTTTTTCACCTGTGGTGTATGCCGTTACTGCCGCATGGGGCATATTAACCTGTGCCTGGAACGCAAAAGCATCGGCTCTGGGGTTCACGGCGGCTTTACCAGTTATGTGATCGTCCCTGCTCAGAACATTCATATCCTGCCGGAAGCAGTCGATTTTCAGGCGGGTGCGCTGACGGAACCGCTGGCATGTGTGGTGCATGGTGTACTGACTCCCCACACTGTTGCTGCGGGGGATGTCGTCGTGATCGCCGGGCCGGGCGCAATCGGCCTGTTGACCTTGCAGGTGGTCAAAGCCGCAGGGGCTACTGTAGTTATACTGGGCACAAGCGCTGACGTGCACCGGCTTGAGCTGGCACGGAGCCTGGGGGCAGATTATACGCTGGATGTACAGCAGCATGATCCACTGGAACTGGTCAGCGTCATCACGCCGGAAGGCAAAGGTGCGGATGTGGTCTATGAATGTTCTGGTGCTGGACCGGCGGCGGTGCAACTGCTGCAACTGGTGCGGCGGCGGGGACGTTATGTCCAGATCGGGCTGTTTGGGAAGCCGGTGGCCTGGGACCTGGATCAGGTCTGTTATCGGGAACTGATTGTGACGGGCAGTAACGCCAGTGTGCCTGCCGCGTGGATACGAGCGCTGCAACTGCTGGAAAGCGGACAGGTGAAAACCGCTCCACTGATTACAGATATATTCGATGTCACGGAGTGGCGGGCGGCATTTGATGCTTTTCAGGCAAAAGCCGGGGTCAAGATGATTTTGCAACCTGTGAGTTAAGGTTTTCTGCGCAGAGTGGGCAGGGGCGGTGAAAGCTAAATGCAGCGATCATCACCGCCCAGGAAAGCGCAGACTAATTACTGGGTGGCGGTGAGGCCGCCATCAAGGTAGAGAACCTGCCCGGTGATGAAGTCTGAAGCTGGGGACACGAAAAAAAGCGCGGCCTGCATGATTTCATCAGGTTCTGCGACACGCCCCAGAGGAATGCGTGCGGTCAGGGCTTCGTAAAACTTTGGGTCAGCCAGCATGGCCGCAACCTGTTCGGTACGGACGAAGGTGGGAGCGAGGACATTCACATTGATCTGGTGCGGGGCCAATTCTGCGGCTAACTGCTTGCACATGGTCCCCAGGCCGCCTTTGGCGGCACAGTAGGCCGCGTAACCACGTTCGCGCAGCGCAAGCTGTGTTCGGACTGATCCGATGTGGATTTGCTTGCCGCCTTTGCCCTGCGCAATCATATGTTTGGCCGCAGCCTGCGCGAGAAAGAAGGCTGATTTGAGATTGGCTGAGTAGACATAATCAAAATTTTCCTCGGTTACATCCAGCAGTTTTTCCTCACGGTTCAGCCCTATACAATTCACCAGAATATCCAGCCGGCCGTAATGCGCGGCGGCAGCATCCACCATCTGCCGGATTTCATTGATATTCTGGGCGTCAAAGGGGACAGCATAAGCCTCATGCCCACCCTGCTGAAGCGAGGTCGCCAATGCTTCTGTCCTGTCTTTGTCCCGTCCAGCGACGACCACTTTTGCGCCCACGGCGGCCAGTCCCCGGCACACTGCCTCGCCAATACCGCCATAACCCCCCGGAACCAGGGCAACTTTTCCATCCAGCCGAAATAATTTATGCAGCAAATCAGAGACCTGAATATCCGCCATCTATCCTCCTAGTCGTGACTCGATCTGAACGCGGGTGCGACCTGTTCCATAAACAACTGCATACTATCCGTTTCCGGCGCATCCATGAACCACAACATGAAATGAGTCACGCCGATTTCAAGATAAGCCTGAAGCTGGGTTTTAATCTCTTCGGGTGTCCCGACCAGCCAGCTATCCGTCAGGTAGCGGGGATATTCACTACTGTCACCACGTATAAAAGCCTGGAAATCGGCATCCTGCACCTGCAAGGTTTCATGGCCGGGTGGAGTCAGCGCGAGCATGGCCTGTAACCTGTCGCGCACGGCAGCGCGGCTGGGGGCGATTAAAATCTGTGTCTCGTAACTGATCTCCAACTCATCCGGCGCGCGCCCGACCTGCTGACAGGCTTCCCGCAGCGCTTTCAGCCTGCGCTGCATCTCGGCCAGCCCCACCGGAACGCTGTTCCAGCCCTGCCCCATCCTGGCACAGGCCGCCAGTGTGAGCGGGTGTGCTTCACCAAACCAGATGGGAGGGTGCGGCTGGGTCACAGGTGGCGGCGTACAGACAGCCTCTTTGACGTGATAGTAGTGACCTTCAAAAGTCAGTGAGTTGTCCTCACTGGTTTGCCAGAGCTTGAGCATTAGCTCCAGCCCTTCAAGGAAATCCGGCATTCGGTCTTCCATCGTGTCGGGATAGTGCAGGCCATAAGCGTGGTGTTCGCTCGCACGTGTGCCTGTATCCGCGAAGTAGATAAAACGCCCGTTTGAAATCTGGTCCAGGGTGGCGATCATCTTGGCTGCCACGGCTGGATGCCGGAAGAAGTGTGCCTGATGGATAATACCGAGTTTCGCCCGGCTGGTCGTCCCGGCAATCGCCGCCAGCGTTGTCCAACCCTCCATGATCGCCTGGTCTTTGCCGAGCATCAGATGATCTGCCACCCAGATTGAGTCGTAGCCGAAGGCATCGGCCATTTTTGCCATTTGCATAGCAGATTGGCTGTCGAGGGCAGGCAGGTTCGGTGTGCGAAACAGGCCGCCGCCCGGCCACGCGAAAATCGGCACACAGTAGCCAAATTGAATTGGATGTGTCATTACCCCTCTCTTTACTCGACTTTATATTCAAGCGGTTCGCCGCGCAGGTGATTGACTACATTCATCCAGATATTGAGCGAATCGCGTACCCATGTCCATGCCCCCTGCCAGGCAGAATGCGAGGTCAGCGTCACGTTATAACTCAGATCCTCGTGCAAGTCGTGCAGCGGGTCATCCACTGGCAGTGGTTCTTCGTACATTACATCCAGGCCAGCACCCCCCAGATGGCGATTTTTCAATGCCTCGATCAGCGCGGGCTGATCGACCAGCTTGCCCCGCGCTGTATTGATGAAAAAGGCGTTGGATTTCAGCAGGCCAATTTCGCGGGCACCGATAATCTTCTCAGTTTCCGGCTTGATAGGGATGTGTACACTCAAGACATCGGAACGTTGGAACAGCTCATCCCATTCCACATACTCCACACCGTACCGAGCTTCGAGTTCCGGGAAGCGTGCCATGTCCCAGTAAAGTGTTTTCATCTGGAAGGCCTGAGCA
>JBGSXK010000632.1:0-4190 GCA_041751455.1 Anaerolineae bacterium | reverse complement strand
ATGGGTGGTTTCTCACAGTTTGCGGTGGATATGAAAGTTGCGCCGTTCCGCTCACAGTGGATTCGGCTCAAAGGCAGCGATTCCAGCCTGTCACATCGTATCGCTGCTGAGGCTGTAAAGATCAAGGATGAAGCGTGGGAAGATGCGCTTCAGGCAACAGGGGAGATGCTGCGACCCGGCGCACGGGATGGTTTGACACGCCGGGCACAGGTTGTGGCGCGCTCGTATACCGTTTCCAATGCGGCCAAACGCCTGAATATCCGGCAGGGGACACTGGAACAGGCCATTCAGGCCGAAAAGATTTCGACCTTTATCGACCCGGAAGGTCGCCCCCGTCTGCCCGCGCAAGAGGTGGAAGCGGCCTTAAGTGACACGGATTATGGCGAAGCGATCACCGCTTATGAAACGCTGCAGGCGCGTGAATTAGCACTGGTTTCCGGGTTGAGTTATGTCACGATCCGCCGCCGTTTGAAAAGGGCAGGGATCGGCGCGGCAGAACCACAGTGGGGACAGGTGCGCGGCAAGTGGAATCTGCCGGACACCTTGTGGGAGTATTATGAAACGCTCAGGATCAAAAAGGAGGAACTGCGCACGCTTCGGGATGCGCGGTTGGCCGAGGAGCGCCGCCTGCTGGAAGAAGCCCGTGAACTGGAACGCCAACGCCGCTCCGAACTACGAGCACGGCTGGTGGCGGCATTCCCGACCTGGCGGCACGAAAACCGAGCCGAACAGCGCATTATCCTGCATGTGGGGCCGCCCAACAGTGGTAAGACGCATGACGCGCTGCGCGCATTGGCTTCGGCGGGCAGCGGGTGGTATCTTGCGCCGCTGCGTTTGCTGGCGTTTGAGATCTTTGATCGTCTGAATCGTGATGGAGTGCTGTGTAATCTGCTTACCGGAGAAGAATATATCCCTGTGCCCGGCGCACAGATTACTGCTGCGACGATTGAGATGTTTAACGCCATGCACAGTGGCGAGTGTGTCATTATCGACGAAGCACAAATGCTGGCCGATCCGGATCGCGGCTGGGCGTGGACACGGGCTTTGATGGAGGCAGAAGCCCCTGAGATTCATGTGATCGGCCCGCCAACGGCCGAGAACCTGATTACCAGGATGGCAAGTGCCGCATCGATGCCTATGTCAGTGGTGGAGCATCAGCGCCTCGCGCCGATTCAGATTGCGGAGCGTTACTGGACGCTGAAAGAGCTGGAACCCCGTACTATCCTGGTGGCATTTTCGCGTCAGATGGTGCTGGAATTAAAGATTATGCTGGAAGATATGGGCCGCCGTGTATCGGTGGTCTATGGGAATTTGCCGCCGGAAGTGCGCCGTAGGCAGGCCGATCGCTTCGCCGAGGGCGAAACCGAAATCTGTATTGCGACGGATGCGGTGGGCATGGGGCTGAATTTACCTGCGGATTATGTGTGCTTTTACGAGGTCGAAAAGTATGATGGCCGGTCAGTCCGTGAACTGACTGCCAGTGAAGTGCAGCAGATCGGCGGACGGGCAGGGCGTTATGGCCTGTCTAAAGCTGGTGAGATCGGCGCGACGAGCAAGCGCGATCTTTATCTGATTCGCCGCCTGTATTATGATGAACCCATGAAACTGACTCATGCGCGGGTTGCGCCCTCGGTGGAAGACCTGGAAATCATCCCTGGCAGTCTGGCCGAAAAGCTGGTGCAGTGGTCAATGCTGCAATCTATCCCCGACTCGCTGCGCGGCGCGATCAAGACTGCCGACATGACAGAGCGTATTGAACTGGCACGGATGTTGTCGGACCAGGAAGTCGATCAACTGGGGCTGGAAACCGCGCTTAAGCTGATTAATGCGCCCACGCGCCAGAGCAGCCGCCAATACTGGTATGAGTGCGCGCAGAAGATTCTGGTGGCGCAACCGATGACGCTGCCGCCCCAGCCGCCCAAGAAAATCCTCAACAGCATTGACCTGGAGGGGATTGAAACCTGTGTCACCTGTGCCGATATTTATCTGTGGCTGGCGCGCCGCAGGGAATTTAATGCCTACGCGCCGGATGAGCCGGATGTACGTATGATGCGGGCGGACTGGTCAGCAATGATTGACCTGGCGCTGATGCAGAATATTGCTATGAGCCGCCGCTGCTCACGCTGCCGCGCCCCGCTGCCCGCGCAGCATCCTTACGGCCTGTGCCACAACTGTTATATTGAGCGATTCCAGCGTTATTCCAGTTTCTAATGCTGTGACTCGTGCCATTGAGCGACAAAGCCAGGGATACTCATGCGCAAGCACATGTTGATTTTACTGCTGGTCACTCTGTTGGCACGCGGCGTTCTGTTTGTCAGCTATCCTTTTGGGTCGTTGAACTACGACGATGATCAATCGGCGCTGCGTGCGCAGATTGCCCAGCTTAACGAGGGTAATCTACTCATCGGTAATCTGCGTTATCATACGGGCTATCCACTGTTTATCGCCCCGGTAGCGGCTCTCAGCCAGGGATTTGGCCGGCTGGATGAGCGGGTTTTGCTGCTGGTGCAGGTGGTGCTGAGCGCATCAATTCCGTTTCTGGTCTATGACATACTGCGGGTGCGCCGCACCCCGCGTGAAGCGCTGGTGGTCGCGCTGCTGCTGGCGCTCGACCCTTTCGGGATGCAATGGGCACATTTTATCCTGCCTAACTGGATGATTGCCTTTTGTTTTGTGGCCGCATTATGGTTAATTCACCGGGGCTTACAGGCGGAAAAACGGGCGCTGCTATGGGTGGCTCTGGCAGGTGTTTTGCTGGGGTGGGCTGCGCTGGCAAGGTTGAATCTGGCTCCGGTAGTGGCTGTGTTTGGGGCAGCATTTTTTCTACTGCCGGGCATGTCACGCTGGCAGCAGATCAGGTATTTTGCCACATTAGGCATAAGCAGTGTGGCGGTGCTGCTGCTGTATGTGATTTTAATTCACTATCCATCGACAGGTACATGGAGTCTGAGTTGTTATACAGGCACAAATCTGCTGGTGTCGGTTTATGTGAAAGGCTTCAACCTGTTGGCAGAGAATGGCGCAGCCACGCAGGAATACCTGAACTGGCTCACACACCAGCCCCCGCGTGAGGTTATTTTCACCAGCGGTATTCACCCACGCTGGGCAGAACCGGGATCGTGGGCCACAGCGGAAGAATACGCGGCTTTTATTAATCAACCTGGAGGCACACCAGAACAGACGGTGACGACAGTCTTTCCGGCACAGTTATTCTATTATCTTGGCCCCTGCACTACAGATCAGCTCCTGTTGGAAGTGCATCATGAGGCGGTGCGCACCCAGCCTTTGCGTTGGCTCGCCAGTATTCCTGCAGATGTGTTGAGTATGCTGGTGCAGCCCGTCACGCCCATCTATGACCCTCTTTATCTGCCGCGTTATGAGCAGATTGACTTTACAGGCGAGAGTCGTCTGGGTTTTCGAGAAGTCGAGGGGGAGTATTATAATGGTCATACCGTATGGGAGCCGGGTATCTGGTTCTATTCACAGGTGTTCAATCTATGGAATGGCTTCAAGTGGCTCACGCCGCTGGCACTGGTCTGGGCATTCTTCTCGCGTGAGTGGCTCTACAAAGCCAGCGCCATTGTGCTGCTGGCATTTCTCGTGCTGCTGAGTGTTTTTGGCAATCCGCTGCCACGCCTCTATGCGCCGCTTTACCCTCTTACCCCCTTGCTGATCGGCGCTTTCCTCAGCTTTTTGGGGCGTTATGGGCATCAGCGTCGGTCAGGTAACACGCTTTTCGGCACGGATGAACTGCGATGATAAGGTGAACAGGGCGTACAAAATCACCAAAGTTCGGATTTCGTTAGGCAAAGTGCTTTAAAATACGGTAAGCTAGTAATGTTTAATTGACACAAAAGTAATACTTCTGTCAGCTTAATTGAAGGTTCTGACAGTATGTGGTAACTTAAAGAATGTGTAGAAGTGCATTCTTTTAAAATGAGGCATTTCATATCTGATGGATACCGGATCACTGACCTTAACCCGGCATGACTGGACATTGTTTGGCCTGCGCTGGCTCATTCTGGCTCTTGTCTCTCTGGTCCTGTATGTTTCAACCACTCAGAATGGTGGTACTGCCCCTGTTTCTGATCTCATGATTGCCTTTGTCGTTGGCGCGCTGGCAAATATCATGTTTGCAGTCTTTGCACTGTATCCCCCTCTGAAGAAAATTGCGCCAGTGCCCATGATCC
>JBGSXK010000631.1:0-4273 GCA_041751455.1 Anaerolineae bacterium | reverse complement strand
GGTGCAGGCCATCAAACGTAAACGTATAAGCGCCGTGCTGCCGTTCAAGTTCATAATCGGACCAGCCTTCGCGGGTGCGCTTGCCGATCAGGTTAATCGTGGCCTGGTCAAGCGGTGGACGGTCGGGCATGTGCTGTGGGGCAGGGAAGTGCGCCGCTAAGTCCACTACCTCTACCCCCAATGATTTTGCGCTTTCACCTGCGATCTGATTATAACGCGCCAGCGTTTCAACCAATGCCGGATTATGCTCCGCCGAGGGCAATCCCACCCACGTCAGTACGTGCCGCGCCTGAAGCTGAGTCAGCAGTTCCCGGTAGGTCTGGGCATATAATTCCGGTGTGACGATACCCGCAGGGACTTTCTGCACCTGCTCATAGTAGCGGCGCGTGTCGGGCTGGCTGTATGAAATGGCATCGTTGCCACCCACCATTACAAATATGCCATCTGGCACTTGTTCCAGTACCTTATCCAGTCGTCGCAGCAGGTTTATGACTGTGTTACCACCCTCGCCCGCGTTAATAATCTCGTGCTGTGGCAGGCGTTTGGCGGCTTCTGCCACAAAATCACCGCCATAACCGCCCCAGGTCAGGCTGTCGCCCAGGAAAACGATGTTCATCAGCGTACTCCCTGTTCACGTAAAAAGCGGGTGATTTCCTGCGCGGCGGTCTGTGCGCCGCCTTCGGCCAGATGAACGCCATCAAAACTATAACTGTAACCGCCTGCCTCGCGCCAGCGTTCATAAGGTTTGTTTGGCGTTAAAACGCGGATCAGGTTTTGCTGTAGCTCGTTGGCAAAGTTGAGCGGCAGGCGTTGTGGAATTTCTGGCGGAGTCATCTTTGCCATCAAATCGAGTATCGGAATGTGGAGTTCCGTGCAAATCTCTCTGGTCATGTGGTTCATTTGCCGCAGCGTACGCACTGCTGCCGGGCTGTACTCTAAAGGCGGCAGCACCACCCAGATGCGCCCAGGCTCTAAGGCCAGCCGTGTGAGAACGGATCGCATATTCTCACGGAAGGCCAGCGGGGAAATCTGCCCCCCGGCGATCCGCTTCACCAGACGGTAGTACAACCTTGATCCCGGTTCACTGTGCGAGATCGCATCGTTAATGCCCACCATAATAAGCACGCCATCCGGCTTATGGGCGATCACATCCTGCTCCACACGCCGGTACAGGTTCAGGCTGGTATCGCCGTTGACACCCTCATTCAAAAAGTGATGACCCCGCAGCAGCGCCGCCACTTTGTCTACGTAATTCACGCCCAGAGTGCCCTGTGTCAGGCTGTCGCCAAAAAAGACAATTTTCATGGTTTACGGCTGTGCCTTCAGCATCTCATCCATTAGTACGATCATCGCGCCATCTGAATTGCGGTGTGTCCATCACGGCCCTGCCGCAGCCCAATGAAAAAGGGAATGAACATCATACCATTCCCTAATTATATCCCTGAAATTCTGCTGCTTACGCGCCCATCTAATCCCCGGCGGCCAATTCCGGCTCTGCCTGCCAGAACTCAGCATCATAGGCCGGCAGTTCACAGCGCAGCGGTCTGTCCTCACGATAACCCAGCGCATAATCCGCCTGCATGAGCTGGTGAATCTCGCTGGTGCCTTCATAGATCACTGCGCCCTTGCTATTACGCAGGTAGCGCTCTACCGGGTACTCATCGCTGAAGCCATAAGCACCGTGAATCTGGATGGCTTCCAGGGCTGCCTTTACACTATGATCGGTAGCATACCACTTGGCCATGCTCGTTTCACGTGTGTTGCGCAGCCCCTCGTTCTTCATCCAGCCGACCCGCATACACAGCAAAGATGCACTGTCGTACCACTGCTGCATGTACGCCAGTTTTTGCTTCACCAACTGATGCTCGCCAATCGGCTTGCCGAAGGTTGCTCGCTCATGTGCGTACTTCAGGCTGTCTTCCAGACAGGCACGGATCAGGCCTGTTGCGCCAGATGCCACCGTGTAGCGCCCGTTATCCAGGCATGACATAGCGATTTTGAAGCCTTCGCCTTCTTCACCCAGGCGGTTTTCCACCGGGACTTCAACATCCTGCATCGCCACCCAGCCGGTAGAGCCAGCGCGCACTCCCAGCTTGCCATGAATATCACCCGTCGTGACCCCTGGCATATCGCTGGTCACGATAAATGCGCTCATGCCATGATGTCCTCGGTCTGGGTCTGTCTTGGCAACGACCAGAAAGTGATGCGCCTTTGAAGCCAGGCTGATCCACATTTTTTCGCCGTTGAGGATATATTTGTCCCCTGTGCGCCTGGCGGTGGAGGCCATCGCGGCCACATCGCTGCCCGCGCCTGGCTCGGTCAGGCAAAAACCCGCGTATTTCTCGCCTCGTGCCTGTGGTACGAGAAATCTCTGCTTCTGCGCCTCCGTGCCCCATTGCAGAATTGCCATACTGTTCAGGCCCATATGCACCGACATAATCACCCGCAGAGTGGTATCAGCACGTTCCAGTTCTTCGCATACCAGGCCGAGCGTGATGTAATCGAAACCCTGCCCCCCATAGCGTACCGGGATATTAATGCCCAGGATGCCCAGCTCCGCCATGCGCGGCAGGATGGTCGGGTTCATCTCCTGTTGACGATCCCACTCACCAATTGTGGGAATCACCTCTTTCTGACCAAATTCCCGAACCATCTTTTGTGCTTGCTTTTGTTCTTCCGTAAGTGCAAAATCCATCATGACCTCGGTATAACCTGTTTCACAGACAGGTTATCGTGCTATTTATACGTGAATATCTGGTACAATTTTATCAAATTACGCCATTTCGCGCACGGCCAACCTGACACATAATCAACTTTTACGTTATAATAATCTCTTCCGTAATTGAGTACAGCATAATGTTACAAGTGAGTAAACCGGACTCCCTTATTACAACCTATCTGGAGATGACGCGACGCGCGGCATTTCGCCCAGCCTATCTGGACGAGGATGAGAGTTTTGTCGTGCTGCGTATGGAAACGGTGGATGTACCGTTTTATCGCTTTCTGTACACCGCAGTCGGTGAACAGTGGCACTGGCGTGACCGCCTCTTAATGCCCACTGATGAACTGGAAGCCGAGTTGGCGGATCCCTGCACCACAGTCGATGTGCTCTATGTAGGGGGTGTTCCGGCAGGGTATGTCGAGCTTAAGCGCGAAGGTGAAGCGACTGAAGTGGCCTATTTTGGCCTACGTCCCGGCTATATTGGCCGGGGGCTGGGTAAGCATTTGCTCAGTTGGGGGGTCGCCCAGGCCTGGAGCGATGGTGCGCAGCGTGTCTGGCTTCACACCTGCAACCTGGACAGTCCTCATGCGCTGGATAATTACCTGAAGCGGGGCTTTACGGTCTATGAGGTTGTCGAGGAACCCATGCCAGATCGCTACTTCTAGCGATTTCAGGTCAGCATAAAGACCTCATCAGGAATGGCCATGCTGTTTTCCACCCGCACCGGTACGACCTCGAAGTAAGGTGCATCATCCCATAAAGCGCTGATTTTCCGCGGTAGCATAATATCATTAACAGGAGTCTGGTCTTCGGACAACCGCAGGCTGAATAACTGCTGCTGCTGGTTGTCCGGGTTCAGACAGGGCACCTCGACCCGTTCCAGGGTATTATCTTCCCTCAGGTGCAGATAGACCCCATCATCAATCATCGTGTTATGAGCATTAAAACTGTGGTTATCGCGCCAGTGCAGTTGAACAAAATGCTCGCCCAGCGGGGTCAGCAATACCGCCGCCATCGCCCACAGGCGGCGCTGTAAGGAGTTCACCATGTCCTCCTCCTCGCTTACACTGGGCGATCCATTACCCCGTAAATAACGATAGGTGCTGCCATCAAATGCCTCAATACCGCGCTGAATCGTCAGTCCGACAGGTTTTACAGCAAAATCCCACCGGGAGGCAGTGGGAAAACGGAAGTGTGCTGTGATATCTACCGGCACCCAGGTGTTGATCGGGCCAATTTTGATGCGAGCGCGGCCTGTAAGGTCAATCTGTAAATGATCGATTGCAGGTGGCGAGAATCCATACCGCGCTTCAATAGCACGGCGCAGCAAATCCTTTGCCTGTGGGTCGCCCCTGGCTAATAACAAAACCGTCACGGATAAAATCTCCTAATAACTGCTTGGTGCGCTCTTAAAGTCTATCCCTCAATACATAAAATTTGACTTGAGGCGGTAGATAATAAATTATTTGTAATGATAGTAGAGCGATCACCTTGCAGAAATCTTGCGCCTGATTCCACCATACAACACTTTGACAGACTAAAGAATTTACG
>JBGSXK010000630.1:0-5412 GCA_041751455.1 Anaerolineae bacterium | reverse complement strand
CCAGAGCCTTATCAAATTTTAAGGGTGGATTGATCAACAGGGAGCGAAGCTTTTCGAGATATTCTGCTTCAAAATAAAGACTTAAAGGCTTGCCAGCCAGGTACTCAGGCTTGATATTTAACAGTTGTCCCGCTGCCTCGTTGGCGTATCGAATAATCCCCCTGGCATCCGTCACGACATAAGCATCAGGTGCAAACTCAAACATATCCAGATACCGCTGTCGCTCCCGTTCAAGCTGGTACCGGGTATTATGCAGTTCTTCATACTGTACAGAGAGTTCTTCCTCAGTGACATGGAGTTCTTCTATCGCAGTGGACAGTTCTTCCAACGAGGTAAGCAGAAGATCATCATTGGCAATCTGCCCCTCGCTTCTGGCCTTCTCTTTAAGAATTCGAGCGCGCGCTACCAATGCATGAATCTGGCGGGTGAGCGTGTCAAGCTTTTCAGACTGATGCATCATGAATCCACCTCCTCCATAAGCAGGATTACACCTGTGACATCCTCTTCGCCGGGTGCAACCAGCGGCGCACATGTCACCCTGCAAGCGATCTGTTTTCCACGGCGATTAGTTGCATCCAGTAACATTTCGGCAGTAGTCTGTTCCCGCAAAAGACAGGCGTGGATCAGCCCTACAAGCTTCTCAGCTGGAAGCCCGATATCGAGATTTAAAATGCTCTTTCCAGACACTTCGTTGTATCTGAGGCCCCATAGGTTTTCCACTTTATCACTCCAGATTTGGATCTGGTAACTCTGGTTCAGTACCACTACCCCACTGCGAAGGCTGGACAGGATCGCTTCCAGAATATGGTTCAGTTTAATGATCTCTTCGCTGCGACGATTTGTCTCATCATTGATTGTTTGCAGCTCCTCGTTAGTGGACTGGAATTCCTCGTTAATCGTCTCTAATTCCTCGTTGGTGGATTGCAGTTCCTCGTTAGTAGTCTCCAGCTCCTCGATAGTGGATTGCAGTTCCTCGTTAGTGGTCTCTAATTCCTCATTGGTGGTTTGCAGTTCTTCGTATGCAGTATCTAGTTCCTGATTAGCACTTTCCAATTCTTCTTGCAGCGAATAATAGGCCGTCATCTCGATGAAGGCGATACTGGCACCCATTAACCGTCTGTCGTGGTCGATCAATGGCACGATTTGAACATCAAGATAGCAGGTATCGCCAGAGGCAGTCAGCCACTTCACATCCTTTATGGTCACTGTACGGCGGTCACTGCGCACTTCGTCGAGCCGGGTGCGCAGTTCTGGCAGGCGATACATGACATCCAGTTCCTGGAATGAACGGCTTAAGTCCTCACTATTGACATTTAGCAGCACGCGTGCCCGCTCATTGGCCATGATGAGATGGTCATTAAAATCGATGACAATCTGCGCTAGAGGGCTGGCATTAAACGCAACCTCACGAAAACCCATATAGCGGGTCAGATGCGCATTATCCTCTACATCCGGAATACTCTGATCCATTTGCAGCAGCCTCTCACGGAACGAAACTCTGGGCATTTTGGTAAAAACTCTTCGTTTCAGATCGTGAGGCGTAAACAGGTTAGCGTAAGAGAACAGCATTTCTGCTTTGCCAAGCATTAAAAAGCCGCTGTCTTTCAGCGCAAAATGAAATCGAGCGAGAATTTTGCTTTGCGTCTCGGCATTAAAATACATCAGTGTGTTGCGGCAAATCAGCAGGTCTATACGAGATATCGGAGCATCCTGTACAAGATCATGTCGTCCAAAGATGATCGAACGCCGTAAATCTTTACGAAATACGTAACTATCACTTATCTCTTCAAAATACTTTTCCAGCAGTTCACCAGGGATATCCTCCACAGCTTTAGCCTTATAAATGCCCTGCCGCGCAATCTGTAAAGCCTCATTATCAAGGTCGGTTGCATAAATTTTGACACGCTCGCCAAAGGCTTCCACACCCAGCTTTTCAGACAGTATAATCGCCGATGAATAAGCTTCCTGGCCGGTGGCACACCCCGCACTCCATACCCGAATCATCTCGATGCCGTTGTTGTTATTAATGATGAGCGGCAGCACCTCATCAGCAAGATATTCCCAGGCAGCCTGGTCGCGGAAAAAACCTGTCACATTAATCAGGATGGTATTGAAGAGATAACTATATTCCTCCTGATGTATTTCCAGGTAATCAATATAGTTGTCATAGTTCTCCAGTTTCAGCGACTGCATGCGTTTATCGATACGACGCACCAGACTGGGGCGTTTGTAACCTGTGAAATCAAACCCTCGCGCACGTTTCAGATGACTCAGGAGGGACTCAAAATCAGGGTTAAATTCGGTCATCGACATGCATTTCTATCCAGCGAACTCCAACATCTGCCTGTGTATAAAATGATGTAAACATTTTATTTATCGGCCTCCAGTGCCGTATAATGCTTCCCCTTTAATAAGGTCTGGCGCAGTATAGCCGCGCTGGCCTCAGTTTCCCTTATTTTTTCCATATACCGTTTATGTGTGTCCTCATACCCGTTCGCTTTGGCACGTTCTGCCAGGCGCTGCGTGAGGCGGATATTTTCTTCTAAGGTACGCAGTGCTATCCATAGGACATCTTCAAGTTTTTCCGCCTGCTCTGCCATCAACGATTCTGTAGAATAAGCATGTCCCACCTGACAGCGAAAACGAATCAGGTGGTCTTCATGATATTCCATCAGTACACCGCCACATTCCGGGCAAATATAAGTTGTGGGCTGTCCACCATTTTCCATAATTTGGGATCCTTCATTATCCAGTTCCGCCACATCAACCTGTTCTTCACGCACAGGCGGCAGTTGAACTGTCTGGCTATATTTCCTCGCAAGCTGGGTCAGCAGGGTGGGGATTTCAGAAACCGGCTTCACATAATCGGCCTGCACCGCTTCAATGGCATTTTGGGGCATTCCTGGGTACATGGCATCTGCCGGGTCCTGAACAATGGCAATGCCAGAATGATTCTTGATGCTGAACAGCCCCATGCTGCCATCATCAAGAACACCTGAAAGCACAACACCTATCACCCGCACTTCATAGGCCCGTGCCGCAGTCCGAAACAGCACATCGATGGACGGCCGATGGCTGTTCTCTCTTGGCCCCTGTGTCAGACGCATATAGCCGGGCTTTAACAGCAAATGATAATTAGGCGGTGCAATATAGATGCGATTGGGTAGAATGATCTGGTGATCTTTAGGATGTTCCGCGGCAATTGGGCCTGCGCGAGATAGAATTTGTGGCAGGACGCTGGTCGCATGGGGCGAGATATGAACGACGATAAAAATTGCTGCGGGGAAATCGGCTGGCAAAGTGCTAACAAGTGCTTTGAGCGTTTCGACCCCCCCGGCAGAGGCTCCGATGACTACGATGTCATGACCAACCATCGTCACACTTATTCTACTCACTGGCTGCGGATTATGAGATTTATCGAGGCAACCTCATTTAGCTACATCTGATGATCTCTGTGAATGGGGCTTATAAACGCTAAAGTACAGAGAAAACCCAACGCCAACCTCGCTCTTTAAACACAGATGTTACCATAAAAGAACTTATTTCACAGTAGCCAAAGAGCCTAATTGCTATTCACCCACTAAGATTTGTGAGCATAGGAATGATGTCAGATCACACAAACACTAATACACTATCAGATGTCATCTCCAATGAAAAAAGATCACTGATAAAAGCAAAATTGGAACATAACCTCCAGGTTTCTTGCTATCGCCAGGATCTTTTAGGGTAGTTGAGTATCTGTTATTGCTACTACTGTGCACGATTAATCTGTTTGATGATCGCTAAATCAACTTTGGGCTTACGATCATAAGTCAGCAGCCCATTGATCTCCTGCTCCACATCAGTGAGCTGTGTGTAACAGTACCCCTGCACCAGAGGTGATGCAGTGAGCGCGGTAATGACATCCTCATAGCGGCGAATAAACTCGTCATCATCGGAGGCAGTGGTATAGCCCCAGCCCTGCTGGGCATCTTTCTGGTAGGCGATGCCACCGAATTCTGTAACCAGAATGGGTTCATCCTTATAGGCGAAGCCAGCGACATAAAGGTCACGTTTAGCCGGGCGAGATTGCAGGATACTTTCCAGTGTACTATAGCGTTCACACAGGATTTCGCCTTTACCCTCATAATCGTGGATCGTCAACAGATCAGTTCTGGCATGTTCCCACCCATCGTTGGAAATGACCAATCGCGTAGGATCAATCGAGCGCACCAGATAATACAAGGCTAATAAGTGACTGATCTGGCGCGAATCATCTTTCAGGTTTGGTACGCCCCAGCTTTCATTGATCGGCACCCATGCCACAACCGATGGATGATTAAAATCGCGCTGAATCGCTTCCTGCCATTCTTGGGTGATTCGCTTCACTGCTGTTTCTGAATACTGATAGGTATTTGCCATCTCCCCCCACACCAGCAGCCCTAAACGGTCTGCCCAATAAAGGTAGCGCGGCTCTTCTACTTTTTGATGTTTGCGGGCACCATTAAAGCCCATCGCCTTAGTCAGCTCCACATCTTTCCTGATAGCTTCATCAGATGGAAACGTCAGTAGGCCGTCGGGATGATAGCCCTGATCGAGAACCAGGCGCATATAATAAGGCTGGTTGTTGAGCAGCACCTTGCCATCTTCAACCGAGATCTTTCGCATCCCGAAGTAACTTTTCACTTCATCCAGCAGATCATCGCCGCGCCGCAGCCGCAGCGTGATGTCATAGAGCGCCGGGTCTTCCGGACTCCACAGATGAATTTCCCTCGTACTCAGCGAAATCGTGGTGAAAGAGCGAGCGGCCTCTAACGTATGCGTGTGGTGAGTAATCTCCGCGCCATCGAACGTGACCTGCAGATCAACTCGCAAATCGGATGAAAAACCGTTCAGCGCAAATTGAAGCTGTACCTCCCCTTTATCGATATTGGGGGTGAGCTTAAAATGATCGAGGTAAGCTTCACTCACAGGTTCCAGCCATACTGTCTGCCAGATACCCGTGGTGCGGGTATAAAAGATGGATTTCGACTCCTGCTCCCAATACTGCTTACCACGCGGCTGTTCCAGATCGGTAGAAATATCCTCTACACGTACTGTGATACGATTGCTGCCAGGTTGCAGTGCGTGGCTAATATCCGCATGAAAGGGCACATGACCCCCTTCGTGCTGTGTGACAAACACGCCATTAACCCATACCCATGCCCGATAATCGACTGCACCAAAATGCAGCAGCACTCCCCTGCCTGCCCATGCCTCCGGGAGATCAAAGTCACGCCCATACCAGACCACATCATGAAAATCGGTTTCGCCAATGCCGCTCAACCGTGTCTGATAAGCAAATGGGACAACAATGCGGCGGCTAAAAGTGTGGCTGTCATACCAGCGATCTTTTAAGCCAGCGTCCTCATCATCAAAGTCAAAGTGCCACTC
>JBGSXK010000629.1:0-4339 GCA_041751455.1 Anaerolineae bacterium | reverse complement strand
GTGCTGAAGATTAACCCCGGCAATGGCCGCGCGCAGGAGGCCTTACGCCGCCTGGGAGGTGGGGCACCTTCATCCTCTGCACCAGCGCCACGCACACCCTCACCCGCACGCCCTGCCAGAGCACCAGCAGACCCAGGCAGGATTGTGCCGCTGGTGATCGGCGCTATCGTGGTTGTGGCTGTTGTTGCGGCGCTGGTTTTCGGGGTCGTGTTTACCCAGCAGACAGGGGTCTTTAACCCACCGACTGAGGTCGATCCTGCGCTGGCTGCGGCGGCGGCCTTTAACCCTTCGGTTACTCCCTCGCCCGACCCGGCATCTTTTACTGATACCCCTACTCCGTTCCGTGTGATCGTCACACTGGACCCGGCGCAGAATGTGCTGCCGCCTACCTTCACGCCTACCTTCACACCACAGCCAAGCGCCACGCCTGCACCCACAGCGACACCGCTGCCCTTCTCGGTCTATCGCTTGCTTTATACCAGTCTGGTGATCGGAGAGGCACGACCTGACCTGTATACTGTGCTGGGGGATGGCAGCGAAGAACGGCTTCTGGGCGAAAATATGTGGGATGTGGTTTATAGTCCCGGCGGGCAGAAAGTGGCTTTCGTGCGCGAGGTCACGACCAACGAGGATGAAACCTCACGCACCGGGACAGAGCTGTTCGTTGCCCCAGCGGATAATCTGGGCGCAGCCCAGCAGATCACCGAGTTAGGGAGTACGATTTCCCGGCCTAGCTGGTCGCCTGATGGCATTGAGCTGGCCTTCAGCAGTGATTTCGATGGCAGCGAGGAAATCTGGATTGTGACCGAGGACGGCCAGAATCTACGCCGACTCACAGTCCACGAAGGCATTGATCGTGATCCGGCCTGGTCGCCCGATGGCAGCACCATCCTCTATGCTTCTGACCAGGATAGCCCCGGCCTGACTAAGATTTTCCGCATCGACCCGCTGGCTGAAACCGAACCGGTACGCCTGGGCGTGCTGGGCGGCAGCAGTTCTGCGCCTCGCTGGTCACCGGATGGCCTTCTGATCGCCTTTGTCAACGACGAACAGGGTGACAGTGATATTTACGTGATGAATGCTGATGGCACTGATGCGCGCCTGCTGACCGCCGCCGATGGCGAGGCAGAAGACCGCTCTCCGGTTTTCACTACCGACAGCCTGTGGGTAGGCTTTATCTCTAACCGTGAGGGCGAAACATTTCAGGTCTATATGTCCGACCTGCGCGGTACGTTGATCCGGCGTGTGACTAACACAGAGCGTGACGATCAGACACTGGATATTTTCCCTGATGTCACGCTACAGTTAGGCGCAAATTGAGTCAAACTTGTGGTGATTGAGGGTCAGGGTGCCGCCTGCTGTGCCCTGGCTGCTTTAAGGTTGAAAGGAATACTTACTGGTGAGTGAACAAAAAGACGTTCAACAACTTCTGCGTGAAGGCATTGAAACCGCCCGCAGTGGGAGTAAGGCTGCCGCACGCGCGTTGTTCGAGCAGGTGGTGGAGCTGGACGAGAATAACGAGCGCGGCTGGTACTGGCTGGCTTCAGTGGTGGAAAGTGACGAGGAACGGCGTGTCTGCCTGGGCAACGTGCTGGTGATTAACCCCAACAACGAAAAAGCGCGTGCCCTGATGGACAAGCTGGAGGCCAGGAAGCGCGAACAGGAGGCCGAGGAAGAGGTGATTCCCGGTGTGTCGCGCCGCCAGTTGACACTGATACTGGGTGGTGGTGGCGCGGTGATCGTGCTGCTGGTGCTGCTGGCGGTCGCGCTGACGGTCATCAGCAATAATAATCTTCAGACACAGGTTGCTGAACAAACGCGCGTGGCCGCTGCGTTTACGGCCACCATCGAAGCCGGGTTTTTAGCCCAGACGCAAACGGCAGAGGCGCAGGAGGCGATTGCGTCTTCGACACCGACACCGCGTATTGTGCCCACCCTACCGCCGACATTTACCCCCACCGCCACTGAACCGCCGCCGCCCGACCAGGAAGTTGTGCCACCGCCGCCTAACACTGTTACCGGAACGCTGGCCGTCTGGGGCGGACGTGATGTGCTAGGGCAGAGCGATAACGCGCTGTCGGTTCTCACTATTGGCCTACCATCCCTGCAACAGGCGCAGGTGGGGGATGAGTATGGCCGCCGAGTGCGCTTCGCGGGAGGACCTCAGCGGGTGGTTTATACCCGCTACTTCTCACCTACCTTCAGTTATGGCATTGAAGAAGTGAACGTCAACGGTACCCAGTCCACCGTGATTCAGGATAACCAGACGGTCTATCAGCTTTCGGAGCCAGATCGCTGCAAGAACGATAACCGTGTAACGTTTATCGGCATCCCTCAACGTCCGGTAGACATCGGCAACCTGCAACTGGACAGGCCGCCGACACAGGTCTTTATCAGCGACGGGCAGACGATCAGCGCACTCACCAATGACAACGCGACCTATACCGATCCCTCCTTCTCGCCAGATTGCAGCCGTGTCGTGGCCGTGCGTGACGATAAAAACAGCGCTAACCCCGGCTCCGACCTGGTGGTGATTGAGGTTGGCAGCGGCAGCTTCCGCCCCATTACCACCGACCTGACTACCTTTACCGAAAGAACCCCGCGCTGGTCGCCGGATGGCACACAGGTGATCTTCGCCGCTGCCCCGGCCACCGACCTGGCGAACCATGATATTTTCGTGATTAATGCCGATGGCACCGGGGTGCCGCTGTCACCTACGCGCAGCGCCGCCGATGAAATCCTGCCTGTCTACAGCCCTGATGGGCGTTATATCGCCTTCAGCAGTAATCGCGGCCCGGACAGGGTATATAACATCTTCCTCTACAGCCTGAGCGACAGCCAGCTTTATCAGGTGACAAATTCGGTACAGAGCGGTAATTTCTACATCGGGGACTGGTGGCAATAATCGCAGCTACGCTCTAAAACTGGCGCATTCTGGCTTCTACAGGCGCTGTCCACCCATTTTTTGGGGGTGGCAGCGTTTGCTTTTGCGCACACCATATAGAAATCCCATTATAACGACATATAAACTGTAGACAGGGATTTCATGCCTTAGGTGAGTTTTTGAGAAAGTTGAGGGCCATGACACACGTAGTACACACGAGTGAAGACGGACCCCATGATTTTGAGCGCGAGCTGGCGCTTGTGGAGAAGCTAAAACTAAAGGATCCGGAAGCCTGGAAATATTTTATTATCAGCTATCGTGTTCGCCTGCATACTGCCATCCGTCGCTCACTGGCAAAGTATCACCTGCCAGCCGACCGCCGGGACGATGTGGAACAGAAAACCTGGTTTACAGCCTTCCAGAAAATTGAGCAGTTCCAGCCGCAGCATCGTAACAGCCTGCATTACTGGCTGGTGACAATCCAGCGCAATCATGTACGCAACTTCTCGCGCGAACCTGCGCCAGTAGAGCTGGAAGAACACCTGACCGAGGCCGAAGGTGAACTCCCCACATATTTTCAGCCTGCCTATACCGGCAGCCCGGAGAACGAATTTATTAAAGCGGAAAACCACCGTGAAATCTGGCTGGCTCTGGAAATGGCCCTGCAAACCCTCTCCCCGCGTGAGCGTGAGATTATGCTGCGTCGTTTCGTGCGCAAGGAAGATGTCGAAACGCTGGCGGCGGTTTATAATGTAAAAGTCCAGACGATTTACCAGATTACGGCCAATACCAAACGTAAAATTGGTAATTACCTGATGGCATCAGACCTTTTTCTGAGGGTTCATAGCGATCGAACAGGCAAGGAGTCGCACACATGGAAAAAGTAAGTGTCTTTGATGACCTGTTTGATCGAGAGCCATCGGGCGATGTGGACAGCCTGCTGGCACTCATCCTGCCAGCCGAGCCTCCTCCTGCCAACAGCCCACTGGTCGTGGACTTACTGGCGAACTTCCTGGAAGCACGGCTGGTCAATCAGGGGTGGTCGCCTGCTGATCTGGCACAAAAGCTTAATGCCGAGCCAAGTTTTGTGCAGGCCTTACTGCATGGTTCGCTGCCCGAAGCCAGCCTGACGGATGAACTGCTGGTGCGGCTGGCCCATGCGGTAGCGTACGAGCCAAATGCCCTGCGCATCCTGTTGGGGCGCGACTTTATACCCACACTGCATGATGAAGTTGCTGCCGACCAGACCCCCACTGACGAAACCGAGACCTTGCTCCACGATCACGATTACGAAGAGGCCATCTACGACTCGCTGAGTGACGAGATTCAACAACGCCTGCACGAGATCACCAACTTCCTGCTGGAGTCGATTGAGCGGCGTTATGATGACCACACCCGCCAGGATGTGCGCAAGGCCAAGCATCACGACTTTGTGATTAAACAAATAGAGATGAT
>JBGSXK010000628.1:0-24920 GCA_041751455.1 Anaerolineae bacterium | reverse complement strand
GGTTGCCAGCGGTTCCGGGAAGTGCAGTTTCGTCTTATCCACCCGGTACATCGGCGATGAGTAAAGATCGAGCATGGTGGAGCGGAAAATACCCGTGACAAAGCCCACCTCATCGGTAGACATTTGCAGGCTGCGCCCTACCCCCATTACATCCTCATCCAGCGGGTGAAAAATCGTTTCGCGCATCTTGTGCGGCCACTGGTCGCGCAGCACATCGGCAAAGGCACGGGTGCCACGAATGGTCTCGAACAGGGGATGATCATGCTGATGGACAAAAGGCTTCATATCCATCACCAGGAAAACACTGATATAACCACGCGCGCGGATATCGTCCGGCATATACCATCTCTTAACGATAATTTCTCTTAACGGAGGGGTTAACTATAACATGCCTGTCCCACGGCGTGAAGAGATTGTTAGCGGATGTGTTGCGCGGCAGATAAGCTTCACCTCAGGTCTCAATGCCCATCCTGATGTACCTGTGACCTGTGGTTTTATGCTACAATCGCCCAAAAGTCACCCAAGCACACGACAGGAAAAACCGCCCATGAGCGATTGGAAAGCCGTTATCGGTCTGGAAATTCATGCCGAGATGATGACCCGCAGCAAGATGTTCAGCGCCTGCCCGGTGGTAGACAGCGTAACCGCCCCGCCCAACAGCGCGGTAGACCCGGTTTCGCTCGGCCTGCCGGGGACGCTGCCTGTGGTCAACCAGCAGGCGGTGGAAATGGGAATGAAAGTCGGGCTGGCGCTGCACTGCGAGATTCCCCCGGTCAACCAGTTTGCCCGTAAAAGCTACTTTTATCCTGACCTGCCCAAAGGCTACCAGATCAGCCAGTATGATCGCCCGCTGGCAATCAACGGCTACCTCGATGTGGATTTACCGGACGGCAGCACAAAACGTATCCGCGTGCGCCGGGCACACCTGGAAGAGGATACCGGGAAATCGGTGCATGTGGGCAGTTCCAGCCTGATCGATTATAACCGCGCAGGCGTGCCGCTGCTGGAAATCGTGACCGAGCCGGACATCAACAGCGCAGAAGAGGCCGAGGCCTACGCCCGCGCGCTGCGGGCAATCCTGGTTTATCTGGGAGTGAACGATGGTGATATGTCCAAAGGTGTGCTGCGTGTCGAGCCAAATATCAGCGTCATGCACAAAGATGATACAGAGTACCGCACCCGCACCGAGGTCAAAAACCTCAACAGTATCCGCAGCCTCTACCGCGCCAGCGCTTACGAAATCCAGCGCCAGATCAAAGCATGGGAGAGCGGCGAGGGGGTGAAGCAGGCGACAATGGGCTGGGACGAGCAGCGTCAGGTGACAGTCGTGCAGCGTTATAAAGAACGTGCCGACGAGTACCGTTACTTCCCCGAACCCGACCTGCCCATACTGGAAATCAGCCGGGCGTGGGTGGAGGAAGTCCGCGCCAGGCTGCCGGAGCTGCCCGCAGCCAAACGCCAGCGCTTTATCGATTTGTTTGGCCTCAGTGCTTACGATGCAGAGCAGCTTGTCGCAGATCGCAGCATCTCGCACTATTATGAGGAAGTGCTGGCCGCCGGAGCCGAGCCAAAGGCCGCTGCCAACTGGATTTTGGGCGGCCTGTTCACCATCATGAATACTCACAACGTGAGCCGTGAAGAAATCGAACACACGAAAATCAGCGCCGCACAGTTTGCGGAACTGGTTAAGCTGGTCGATGAGGGCACACTTAATAAAGGCAGTGCCACCACCGTACTGGCGGAAATGTGGGAGACTGGAAGCGATCCGGCGAAAATCGTGGCGGCGAAGGGGCTGGCGCAGGTATCGGATACAGGGCTGATCGCGCAAACGGTGACGCAGGTCCTGACTGAGAACGATGACATGGTGCAGGGTTATCTAAGCGGCAAGGATAAGCTGTTCGGCGCGCTTATGGGCAAGGCAATGAGCGCGCTGGGTGGCAAGGGCGACCCGGCGGTTGTGCGACAGACCTTGCAGGAGCAGCTCGAAGGGCTGAAAAGCTGACGTACATCACAGGGGCGGCCACGCCCCTTTTTGCGGGGTTTACCTAGAACAAATGAGCGTTATGTGGTATACTAAGGGTCTGTTAGTGTTGCGCTGTATTTGGTTGTGTTACACTGATACTGGCAGTCTAGGAAGACGTTCCGAAAGGCAATGCTCACCATTGCTTGGCTGACCGCGTACAAGAAATAGAACATAAACGTTATTTAGCAAAAAGAGAACAATACGTTGAGAAAACTCGTCAGTGGCGAGTAGAAAATCAGGATCGTTATCGAGCATACAATCAAAAATGGGCTGCCGAAAACCCTGATAAAGTTAGTGCTATTGTGAAAGCTAAGGATACCCGTCGTCGCGCACGAGTTCGCAACTTACCGTACACCTTTACTGCTAATCAATGGGAATTATGTTTGAGGTATTGGGGAAA
Organism: Anaerolineae bacterium; assembly: GCA_041751455.1. GTDB lineage: Bacteria > Chloroflexota > Anaerolineae > Aggregatilineales > Phototrophicaceae > JAIOHN01. The sequence goes on along the minus strand of JBGSXK010000628.1, from coordinate 22,497 downwards.
TAAATGCGCTGTTTGCGAAAGTAATGAAGTTATCCATGCCGACCATTGGATACCTTTGATCAACCCCAAGTCGCCTGACACTGTTGCAGAGAATATGATTTGTCTATGCGCGTATTGTAATCGCACTAAACAGGCGAAAGATGCTAAAGGTTGGCTAATAGAGAAACTTGGTAAAGAAGGTGCAACGCAAAAACTCGCAGAAATCGAAGCATATTTTCAATACGTGAGAAACTCTAATGATGAGAAGGAGAGCTAAATGGCGGGTTTTACTCAGACGATCATAGTAGGCAATGTAGGCAGAGACCCTGAATTGAAATATACTCAATCCGGGGTTCCCGTATGTGATTTTAGTGTCGCTGTCACTCGGCGCTTTGGCAGAAGTGAAACGGGAGAACGCAAAGAAAAAACTTTCTGGTTCAAAGTCACTTGCTGGCGCCAGCAGGCGGAAATCGCTGCACAATATGTACGCAAAGGCACACAAATCATGGTTGTAGGCATAGTAGAAGCCTCAGCGTATCTTGATCGCACCGGGCAGCCTGCTTCATCGCTGGAGCTTACCGCTGATAACTTTCAACTGCTCGGCAGCCGCGACGGCGGGCAGGGCCAGGGGCGCGGTGGCGATTACGACGATTTCGCGCCGCCGCCCGATGACATCGGCGATATTCCGTTTTAACGTGCTGCCCGAGAGACAGGGTAAAACAATGGGGTTTATCCTGTCTGTCATCCTCATCCGCTGCCCCGTTCAGTCGAATCATTCGATTATGCAGCAAAACAGGAGAGGGTATCAGCAGGCCGCAGATGAAATCGAGGCCTATCTTGCTGAAAACAGGTTGGCAGGCCGTTCACTGTAAGCCACGTATTCGTTCTGCACCCTGTCATTCGATGATGAAGGAGAAACGGCTCATTTCATTGTCACCCAGGTACAGACGAACTTCATAGCTGCCTGGTGCATAACCATTCTCATGGCCAAAGAAGAAATAACTGCCACCGGCCTCACCCAGGCTCCACAGATAAGCCTGTCCCTGAACAGGGATACCCTCGCGGTAAAGCACTCGCGACCAGCCCACGCCGTTATCCATCTGCTCGTAATTGATGAACAGATAAATACGCCGGATGCCAGCCGGGAACTGCGCGCGCGGCTCGACAGGAGTCTGGTTGCGCGTCACAGTAGCATCAGCAGCGATGATCTGGATGCGGGCATTCTGACGTGCTGTGCGGCTGTTGGGCAGCGGCGTGAGGCGCAGCGTCACCTCGAAAGTAGGCGATGGGGTGAACGTGATCGTCGGGGTGGGGGTTTCGGTGGGTGTCAGCGTCACCGTGGGAGTCAGCGTATGGGTGGGGGATAAGGTCGGGCTGCTCGTCGGGGTCACAGAAGGCAGTGTGGTCAGGGTGGGCACGGTGGTTGCCGTCAGAGTGGGAGTGAGTGTCGGGGTGAAAGTTGGCTGTTCATCCGGCGTGGGCGAAAACGTGGGCACGACCACCCCGGCATAAGCAGGGCGACCCCGCCCGAACAGCAGCGCCAGGCCATCTCCGCCGCGCAAAGCGACCGCCGCCAGCCCACTGTAAAGGGCCAGTGCCAGCGTGAAGACAAAAAGCACCACTGCGGTAATCAGCAGCTTGCCGCCACGTTGCCCGGCCTGCCGCCGCAAACGCCAGTACGGGCCTCTGCGTCCCCGGTGCAACTGTTGCAGGGCGAGCAGGAACAATAAACACGTCAGCGCAAACAGGCCGATAATGATATAGGTGAGCAGTGTTGCGATTTGCTGTCCAGTCATAGCGGCTATTATAGCCGCCGCTGACACACTTGAACACGTTAGAACTGAAAACCGGGGCGGAAGCGGATCAGTTTACGCTCATAATTGAGGGTAAACGCCTTCAATTCGTCTTCCAGTTTATGCCAGCGGGGTGATTCAAAGACTTCCACGACACTCTCAATATCCTCCGACACAAATTCCAACTGCCGGATAGGATAATTGCCATACGCAACATGCCATACACGAAACATGTACAGGCCCATATTTTGCAATTCTGGCACAAATTCCTGTACGACATAATAATAGTATTTATCGACCACATCAGGCTGGATATCGTAGGTCATCAGGAGTTTGCAAGTGGGTATGATGCTGATGGGTGGCATGATCATTTTCTGTCTTTTTGGATTTTACTTGTGTTCATCATATCACGTTTGGCCGCGCCCAGGCCAAAAACAAATCATTCTTTTAAGATTCAAACAGAGCTAAACCTACTCTTGATGCAGGGTGTAGAATAGGGTAATTTTCAGGTTCGTAAAGAATTTCACCGGGGAAAGATACAGGTTGACCCGGTACCGGACGCAAATTATTGACCGTTTTGAAGCGGCCAAAGGGCATAAACATTTGATGAGCAGCAATCTACAGACCCGCCTGGATACCCTACGCCGCAAAATTCAGGACATCGGGGAAGATACAGACGAGCTGGCCCAGTTGGAGCGTGAAGCACGCGCCCTGCTGACTGACGCAAAAAACACCCCCCACGAGGCGGCAGCGCAAACACTTTTTGCAGAGCTGGCGCGCCTGAACAATCCTACTTCGCCCACAGCGGCGACGGTGCGCGGCCTGCTGCGCCGGGCACGTATTCGCATCGAAATCGCCGGGGATGACGACGATATTGATGAGGCGATTGATATTCTGTCGGAGGCGCTGGCGCTCAGCCCACAGGATCATAGTGTCGTGGAGATGCTCCAGCAGGCTGCGGCCCAGAGTTCGCAGGCTGCACAGCGCGTGAGCGATCTTTTCGCACGTTACGGGGTGCGCGCGCCAGTGATTCCGCCCACACCAGAACCCACCTACCAGACTCCTGACCTGCCGGATGAGGACGAACCTGTTTCGCCGCTGCCGGCCTATCCTACGTCCGCCGGGTATCCTGTGCCGGAGCAGCAAATCCGCCAGGAAAACTCTACACCAGGGCGGCGTGTGCCCGGCCAGGGGCCACTCTACAGCGGGCCGGATATTGATGACGCGCTTTCCGACCTCACGCAGGCCTACTACGCAGGTGATTACCAGCAGACAGTAGACCTGGCAAACAAGATTCTCACCCAGCAGCCGGGTAATCCACCTGCGCTGGAATATCGCCAGAAGGCCGAAGACAACCTCATTCGCGGGGTTGTGCCCGATCACCGTATCCCATTTGAGGCACGTGTCTCCTACAACCGTGCCAACTCACTGGTGCGTGCGGGCAACTATGACGAGGCAGAGCGCCTCTACCGCGAGGCACGCGACCTGGCGGAACGCAGCGGGATTTTAAGCTGGAAGGATGCTGAGCAGGCCCTGCTCGATATTCAGGACCTGGCGCTGGCGCGTGAACTGCTCAATGAGGGTGATCGCCTGATGGCGGTGGATAACTGGTCAGAGGCGCTGCGCAAATATGAAGGCGCGCTGCGCGTGGTCGCCAATGACCCACAGGCCGAGGAGCGCATCGAGATGGTGCGCCGTGTGCAGCAGGAGGCCGACCAGGCCGCCGTACAGTTAGGGACGCTCAGTGGTTCGCTGGCCGACCAGGTGAGCCAGCTTCAGAACGTGATGGGTATCCTCACACGGGCGCGCCAGCGCTTGCCCAACAGCCAGCGCCTCATGCAGCTTGTGCAAGAGGCCACCCAGCGGCTAACAGGCATCAAAACCCAGCTTCATGACCAGGCGCAAACCGCCCTCAACCGCGCCAACAATGCGAATTCGCTGGACGAGCGGCTGGCGATGACCAATGACGCGCTGGGGCTGCTGGAACTGGGTGTAAAACTTGACCCCGGCGACCCGTCTCTTTCCGACGCGCTGCTGGGTGCACGTGCCAGCGCCAGTGATATGCAGCGGGCGCGGCAGGTCATCGAGCGCGCGGCGGCGCTTATCGCGCAGAATTTCGATAATGAACTGACTCACGCCCGTTCCATGCTGATCGGGCTGGATTATGCCCAGGACAACCGTTATCGCACGGTCATCAGTGACCTGTTAGGCCGGTACGTTGAGCGTGCCGAGATAGCAATTGAAGATGGCGACCTGGAAGTTGCCGAGGGATGGCTGCAATCCACGCGTGAAGAGCCGTTTAACATCCTGGGGCGGCGCAGCGAGGTGCAGCGCCTGGAAAGTCTGGTGCGCAGCCAGCGGCAGGGCAAACGGGTAAGACTGGCGACGATCATCATCATCATCATTATCTTTGGCGGCATCAGCACAGCACTGGCACAGCCCGTGTGGTATCCCATGCTGTACCCGCCGCCCACAGGGACACCCACCGACACCCCGACTCCCAGCGATACGCCCACGCCGACCAGCACCGCAACGGCGACAGATACACCGACCGCCACCACGACACCAACAGAGACTCTTACCCCCTCACCCACGATTACACCTTCGTGGACTGTGACAGCTTCGCTCACGCCGACCCATACGAATACACCCACACACACGCCGACGATCACGGCGACACTGACCCCCAGCGATACGCCTACGCCGACAGAGACACCCACAGTCACACCTACACTGGCGATACTGTGCCAGGTCTTTGCCAGTAACCAGTCGGTGAACGTGCGCGGGCGGCCTTCGGTCACGGCATCACTGATTGGCATTATCCCGGCAGGGCAGATTGCGCGTGTCACCGGGCAGCAGATGAGCAACCAGGATGGCCGTTTGTGGTATCTCGTGACGGCGGATATTGAGGGCGCATCGGTAAGCGGCTGGATTCGTTCCGACACAGTGCGTGAAGTCGTGGCCTGCCCGCCATTAGAGCCATAGGTAAAACGTGTTATCATGATAAGGGTGGGTTTGCAGCCTGCCCTTATGGAAGTCTTCCAATCACCAGGAATTTGAGGTCACATGGCGTTTGAGTACGAAGCGCTGGTAGGGCATTTGTACATCGTCAATGGGCGTGCTATCAGTGTCGCTCCACCCGGCGCACTGGTGGAGGTCGCGCCTAAAAAAGCGCAACGTGGCCGTGAGATGGACACCTTCTTTACACTGGTGCTGCCATCCGGTGAGGTGACTGCCCCGGCCAGCTTTTACGAGCAGATGGCCGTGCTGGCGGCAGAGCGGTATTTTAGCAGCAGCGGCAGCGTGACCAGCGGCGTACGTACCCTCTTTAACGCGCTTAACCAGAACCTTTACGAGCATAACCTGGATCACCAGCGGCGTTATGAGGCCAGCCTGATCTGTGCCGTGCTGCACGGCGACGATCTCTTTGTGGCCCGTGTGGGCGCGGGGGTGGCGCTGGTGCATATCGACGGCGATCTGCAACCCTTCCCCGCCGCGTTTGAAAATGATGAAGTGCTGTTTGGCCCGCCGTTGGGGGTACAGCCTATCCCCGACATTAAAATGACACGCTATCGAGTGTCCAGCGGCGCGCGGCTGACGCTGGCCGATGCCAACCTGGCTGAGGTCAACATGGAGCATATGCGCAGCGCGCTGACACAGCCAGATATCAGCCAGGTTCTCACTTCGTTTAAGCCGCTCATCCCCCGGCAGATCATCATGCAGGTGATCGAATTTGTGCCACCAGAAGTGCCTGTGCCCATCGCGGTGCTGGAGGCACATTCCAGTGCCAGCCTGTCCAGCGCGTCCATTACCCCTACCCCATCCCCTGCCATTACCGAGCAGACTGAGTATGTGGTCAGCCGGGGCGCTGCCGCCCGTTACCAGGCGCAAACCGGCCTCAGCCGCGCCACGCTGCGGGTTGCTAATGGACTGGATGGTATGGGTAAGATCCTGCGGCGTATGACTGCCGAGCCGGAAGAAGACCAGCGGCGCTGGTTTTCCGGTGGGCTGACTGGCGGGCTGGTCGTGCTGCTGCCAGTGGTGCTGGTCGTCGCGGTGGTGGTCATGTGGCTGGGCGGTACGGGTGTCAGTGAGTTTGAGTTGTGTGTCAGCGAGGCGACGGAGGCCACAACCACCGCCAGGCAGATCGCCTCCAGTGATCGCGCGGGGACACTGGCCGCCTGGAATGGTGTGCTGGTCATCGTGGAGCGCTGCAACGAAATCCGCGCCGGGGACGAGCAGTTAGCCAGTTTTGTCCGTGAAGGCCAGACCATCATTGACACGCTTAATGATATTCGGCGGCGCGACGTCGTGACGATTGCCTCCTTCCCCAATGCTGAACTGACCCGTATTGTCCAGCGCGGCGAAGACCTGTATGCGCTGGATGATCGCAATGATATGGTATATCGCGTGACTGTGAGCAGCAACGGCCTGGGTGCGGTGCCCAACTCTGCCCAGCAGGTGCCCCGGATGCGGCGCAGCGCGGCGGCGGGGCAGTATACGGTAGGTGACATTCTCGATATTACGTGGGCGGAGGATGGCCGAGGGTTATCGCAGGGCAATGTGCTGATCGCGCTTGACCGCAACGGCGTAGTTGTGGAGTATTCACCCACCTTCCTCTCGCAGGGGGCGCAGAGCCTGCTGGGCACAGAGAACTGGAACACCCCGGTCAAGATGACAGTCTGGCAGGGGCGGCTCTATATACTCGATCCCGGCGCGAACCAGATATGGCGTTATGAACCATCGGGCGGCTCTTACCCCAACGCGCCCACCGAATATTTTACCGGGGCCAATCGCTTTGACATCTCGCAGGCAGTGGACTTTGGCATTGATGATAATGGCCGGGTATATGTCCTGCTCGACAACGGCGTGCTAAATGTCTATCGCAGTGCAGAACCTGTTTCCTTTGGCTTTGCCAATTTCCCCAATGATGAACCGCCTACCGCAGCCAATGGCATGTTCCTGAACGCTGATCCGGTATCACCGGGGATTTACATGGTTGACCGGGCCGGGCGCACCATCTATGAAAGCACCCTGGCCGGTACGTTCATCAGCAGTTACCGTACCTTCAACGAAGACCTGTACGCCAGCCTGGCGGATGTGGTGGCCGACAACAGTAAGCGTGTAATCTACGTGGTCTCTGGCAACTCCATTCTGGCGTTCAGCAAGTAACTCCCTTACTCTGGGGGCATGGCGGATAAATCACACCATGCCCCACCAACAGGATTAGCGCACTTCTAACAGCTCGACCTCGAAGATCAGCGCGGCATAGGGCGGGATAACACCCCCCGCGCCGCGTTCTCCATAGGCCAGATTGTAGGGGATATACAGCTCGTATTTTGCCCCTGTTTTCATTAATTGCAACCCTTCTGTCCAGCCCGCGATCACCTGGTTCAGCCCGAAGGAAATCGGCTCGCCACGTTTATACGAACTGTCAAACTCTGTGCCATCAATGAGGGTGCCCCGGTAATGGACTTTGACGGTTTCAGTGGCTTTAGGCCGGGTGCCAACACCTTCCTCGATCACCTTATATTGCAGGCCGCTAGGGGTGACATGGACTCCTTCTTTTTTGGCGTTCTCTTCCAGGAACTTCTGCCCCTCGGCTTTGTGGTCTGCCATCAGGTTTGCCTTTCTTGAACATGCGCCCTGGCGGCGCAGTAGACATCACGAAAAACTATTCTACACCCATTCCGCGTGTCTCGCCTCCACAGGGGACAGTAGGCAGGCAGGGACAGGCGCTCTGATCTGTGTTTGCACTTTATTCAGGAAATCGGATATATTAATCTTGCCCGTTGAGAATATTATCGATGGTTCAACCACATGGCAGAGCATAATCAGCAGGCAGCATTACCCGAACTTTCGCCGGAGACTTATACCAATCGCGAATTAAGCTGGCTCGAATTTAACCGGCGTGTTCTGGAGATGGCACAGGATCGAAGTGTGCCTTTGCTGGAACGCGTCAAATTCCTGGCGATCTTCAGTACCAATCTTGACGAGTTTTATATGGTGCGGGTCGCCTCCTGGCACAATAAGATGAAGCTGGGTATTACGACAGGCCGACCCGACGGTTATACCCCTAAACAGCTTCTGATGGAAATCCGCTACCGGGTGCTGGAACTGATTGACCGGCAGCGCGAAACCATGCGTGAAGCACTGGCCGAACTGGAAACCCAGGGCATCCGCATTGTGGATGTGGCACAACTTCCGCCTCATCATCGCACTGCCACCCACGCCTATTTTAATGATGCCGTGTTCCCGGTACTCACCCCGCTGGCGGTGGATCATGCCCGGCCATTCCCGTTTATTTCTAATCTCAGCCTGAACCTGATCGTCTGGTTACAACGTGTGGACGGGCAGGACGAAGAACTGGAATTCGTGCGCCTCAAAGTGCCGGATGTGCTGCCGCGTCTGGTAGACCTGGACGGTGTGCTGCGCCGTTATCACGGTTCGGATACCGCGCCGGGGATGTTCCTGTGGCTGGAGGACATCATCGCGGATAACCTGGAACAGCTCTTTCCCGGCATGGAAGTGGTGGAGCAGCATCCTTTCCGCGTCACACGCAACGCGGATATTGATTACGAACACGAGCAGGAAGACCCACTGCTGGATATCAGCGCGCTGATCCAGGAAAGCCTGCGTGAACGGCAGTTTGGTTCAATTGTGCGGCTCAGCGTGCCGGACAGCATCGGTGATCGCACCCTGCGCCGCCTCATTCATGAACTGCGGGTAGACCCGGAGTGTGATGTCTACCGCGTGGATGGTGCGTTGGGTGCGGGCGCTTTGTTTGAACTCACCACACTCAACCGCCCTGAACTCAAGTACCAGCCCTATGTCCCACGCATCCCGGAGGTGGTATCACAGTCGAAAGATATTTTCGCCGCCATTCGCCAGAGCGATATTTTACTGCACCATCCCTACGACTCGTTTTCGCCCGTAGAGGAGTTTTTTAATGCTGCCGCGCGTGATCCGCAGGTGCTGGCGATCAAAACCACGCTGTACCGGGTGGGCAAGAATTCACCGATTGTGCAGGCGCTGGCCGAAGCACGCGATAATGATAAGCAGGTGGCAGTGCTGGTGGAGCTGAAGGCCCGTTTTGATGAAGAAAACAACCTGGAATGGGCACGCCTGTTGGAGCGTAAGGGCGTACACGTTACTTACGGTGTGGAGGAACTACCCGTAAAGACCCATGCCAAAGTGGCGCTGGTGGTGCGGCGCGAGCCGGACGGGGTGCGCCGTTATGTCCACCTGGGCACTGGCAATTATAACGCTGCCACCGCCCGCCTCTATACCGACCTGGGTATGTTCACCTGTAACCCAGAGATCGGCAACGATGCGCTGCTGCTCTTTAACCGGCTGACAGGCTATGCCCCGGCCACTACCTACAAGCGACTGCTGGTGGCCCCGGAATATTTGCAACGCGATCTGATCGCGCTGATCGACAATGAAATCGCCGCCGCCGAAGCGGGTAACCCCGCCCGCCTGATTTTTAAGATGAACCAACTTGAGGAGGACGTGATTATTCAGAAGCTTTATGAGGCTTCGCAGGCAGGTGTGCAGATTGATCTGATTGTACGCGGCCTGTGCTGCCTGAAGCCAGGTATCCCCGGCTACAGCGAAACCATCCACGTGCGCAGCATCGTAGGGCGCTTCCTGGAACACAGCCGCATCTATTACTTCGCCAACGCCCCTCATGACCAGCGGGTCTACATGGGCAGCGCCGACCTCATGCGCCGTAATCTTTATAATCGTGTGGAGGTGGTTTTTCCCGTGCTGGATGTCCGCAACCAGCGCCGGGTGCTGCAACTGCTGGAAACTTCTCTGCTGGATAACACTAACACCTGGGTACTGGGGCCAGATGACAGTTATTATCGTATCCAGCCTCAAACAGGTGAGGCGGCCTATGAAAGCCAGCGCGCGTTTATGGCCTCGAGCTTTGGGGTAGAAACCCTGCCCCCTGCCTGGCAGCCAGAAACGGCACTCACTTGAGCAGAAGAAGCTCTGGCAGAATTGTCTCATTGCTTCTTACTCCACTGCTGCCCGATAATAGAGAAATAAAGTCCATTTACACCTTTTGCCGCCGCTATAGATTACTTAACATCAAGTATTTTTAATTCGATAATAAAGATCATCTATGCAGTTGAGGGTTATAAGAAAGGTGAAAGCCTTCTTATATTCCCGTTGCAGGAGCCTTGAATCACAGGCTGTACACTGCCCTGCGTCACAGCAAGAAACCCGGCAGTTATTCAGGCGATGAAAGGGTGAAGTCATGGAGTTATGTGTCATTGAAGGAGACGGGATCGGCCACGAGGTGGTCCCGGCAGCGGTACAGGTCTTAAGGATAGTGGCACCAGAGGTACAAATCCATGTTGCACATGCAGGCTGGGATTATTTTCAGGCGCACGGTACCCCCCTGCCCGACGAGACAATCTCGCTGGCGGCAGAATGTGGCGCAGTGCTTTTTGGGGCGGTGTCCTCCCCTTCTTATCCCATTGAAGGCTATTACAGCCCGGTGGTACGGCTGCGGCGTACCTTACAGGCCTATGCTAACCTGCGCCCGACACGCTATCTGCCTGTGCCCACCGCGCGTGAAGGTATCGACCTGGTGATCGTGCGTGAGAACACCGAAGACCTGTATGTGGGGCACGAACAGACGTCTGACGATGGCCAGACTGGTATTGCCGAGAAAGTCATCACACGTGGGGCAACAGAGCGGGTAGCCCGGCTGGCCTATGAGCTGGCGATCAGAACCGGACGCGAAAAAGTGACGATTGTCCACAAAGCCAATGTCATGCCACAGTCGGACGGTCTGTTCCGGCGGGTGGCGCTGGAGATCGCCGGGCATTACCCGGAAATCGTCACCGATGAGCTGCTGGTGGATACCGCCGCCTACTGGATGGTGAAGGAACCCACCCGCTTTGATGTGGTGCTTACACCCAATCTGTATGGCGATATTCTGTCTGATATGGCGGCGGCCTGGGGTGGAGGGCTGGGGCTGGCTCCGTCGCTCAACAGCGGCGAAGGTATCGGGATTGCCGAGCCAGTGCATGGCTCTGCGCCGGATATTGCCGGGAGAGGCATCGCCAATCCCACCGCGGCTATCCTGAGCGTGGCGCTGCTGCTGCGGCATCACTGGCAGCATCTGGAAAGTGCCCAGCGTATAGAAGATGCCGTTTACCAGACATTAAAGGATGGCGAGCATACTGTGGATATTTTTACCGAAGGCGCGATTTCCACCCAGGAATTCACTGCACGGGTTTGCTCGCATTTAGAAGCCTAAGAGGTCGATGATGTAAGTATGGTTACTGTGCTGACGATTGATGACGACGAAGCGATCCTGCTGCTGGTACAGACGATACTCAAGCGTACAAGTTATCGTTCTCTCTTTGCCAGCAGCGGCTCCGAAGGGCTGTACATGGCCGAAGCCGAGCAGCCCGATATTATCCTGCTTGATGACAGCCTGCCCGTCATGTCTGGCAAAGAAGTGGCGGCACAACTGCGCACCAACCCGCGCACAGACAGTATCCCCGTCATTATTTTTAGCGCTGCTCTGGACAGCCGCCGTCCCGATTACGCCCAGAGCCAGGGCGGTGACGCGCTGCTCGCCAAACCCTTTAGCAAAAATGATCTTCTCAATATACTGGACTCCTATCTGGGCAAGTAAGGCCGCCTGTTGAGTGCATCATGCGGCCAGCCTCGCCAGAACAGAAAACGCTTTTCAGATATTTTTAACACACAACACAGCCAGAATCCTGTAAAATTAGATTACATTATCGTCATCTTTGATTTGTTGTGCCTTGAGCTATAACTTAGAAAGCGCAGAATTATGTATACCATTCTGGTTGTGGATGATGAAGAGGGATTCCTACAAATTATTCAGCTTATTTTAAAGCGCGCCGGCTTTAATACCCTGGTGGCGAACAACGGGCTGGATGGGCTGAAGATGATTTACGATTACCGCCCCGATGTGGTGATCCTGGATGATATGATGCCAGGGCTGACCGGCGGCGAAGTGTGCCTGAAGGTCAAAGATGACCCGAATGTGCGCCACATCCCGATCGTCATCTACAGCGCCGGGGCCAAAGTACGCAACCCGGAATACATCCGCCAGATTGGTGCGGATGGTGTGCTGTATAAGCCTTCGCTACCCCACGAGATGATCGAAGTCATCCAGTATCATCTGGAATCCCGCGTCACCAGCTAACAACCTGCCTGTGATTTCTGCGCCTATGGGAAGCGTTCTGCAAATGCCGCGATTGCTTCGGTGAGTGCGTCAATTTTTATGTCGATGTCCTCATCGCTATCCCCTGGCAGCAGCGCCACGATCCGTGCCAGAGCGGGCCGCATCTCGGCCAGCGCGTGTTGGGCGGATTCGTCATCGGCCAGGAAGCGGGTATGCACCATCCAGCCATAGACCCCACAGGTAATGGCATAGGGCGCGCGCAGACAGCCCTCTTCCAGCGTAATCCGCGCACCGCTGCTGTGTTCCTCGTCGGCCAGGATCAGGCCGCCTTCTGTCCCGGTTTTGCCAATTGTTTTGCCCTCCTCAAAGGGCTGCCAGTTACTCATCATCATCCCTGTCAGACTTCATCTGGCCCCTGTTTTATATGATTAGCGCTCATAAAGCAAATGCAGCCTCCGCTTTTACAGAGCAGTCACCCGATAGGGGTATCGCAGCATCAAGGAAATGATAACCTAGTCGTCTCAATACTAAAACCAACTGACGGCTTCTGCCCACAGAGAAGTATCCGCCAGGTTTACTATGCCCACACTGTATGGCTATTGTCCATCCACATCACTTAGAGTATCTTCGGCCTTTTTGAGAAAGGCAGACTCCCGATGATGGATATGCACGGCCCACGACTTTCTGATCATGATTTTTTTACCAAAGCCATTGATACCACCCGCGCCGGGTTACAGGGCATCCCTGCGCTTGTCCAGCAGGGGGATTATCCTGCCGCGCGGGCAGCTTTCGCGGCGGAGGTACGCGCCAGCCTGCATCCAGAGCGTCTGCTGGGCACTATCCGTCCCGACCGTCGTGAAAACCAGTACACCTATCCCGATGAAACACTGGAGCAGGCTGCGGAACGGATGCTGCGTTTAGAGTTGATTTCCTGTGGTGTGCCAATGCAGTTCGAGGGTGAGGTTGATTGGTTCGCCAACCCGACTTACAACCAGTACAAAGAGTGGACATGGCAGCTCAGCCGTCATTGGGATTGGGACGTCCTGGCGGAGGTGTATCAGGCCACAGGCGATGAACGTTATGCCGAGGGCTTTGTGAAGCTGTTTAACAGTTGGGTGCGGCAGGCCATCGTGCCGGAGGACGCGCCGGGCAACGAAACAAAATGCTGGCGCACCATCGAAACCGGTATCCGCATGGGCCGCCCCTGGCAGCGTGCCCTGCATAGCTTTTACCAATCGCCTTATTTTACCGATGACGTACTGGTAGACTGGTACAAGTCCGTCTGGGAACATGGCTGGCGCTTACGCAATTTTCATCGTACCCACAACTGGCTGATTATGGAAATGAACGGGCTGGGGCAGATCGGCATTCTGTACCCACAGTTCAAGGACGCGCCGGAATGGAAAGCCTACGCCATCAAAAAACTGATTCACGAGCTGAAAACGCAGGTCTATGCTGACGGAATGCAGTACGAGCTTTCGACAGTCTATCATTATGTCAACATCCGCAATTATCAATTGCTGTGGAATGTGATGGCTGCTTATGATGAACCCGTGCCGGATGAATTCCGTGCTGTGCTGGAGCAGATGCACACCGCTCAGATCAGGCTCATGATGCCCGATGGTCGCCTGCCGGATGTCAATGATGGCAGTTGGCGACCTGTTGCACCCCTGCTGGAAGAAGCCGTGCGGTATTACCCGCAGCGGGCGGATTTCCAGTGGGTCTACAGCGGCGGGGTAAACGGCACCGCCCCGGCAGAGAACTCACTGGCGATGAATTACTGTGGTTATTATGTGATGCGGACAGGCTGGCAGCCAGACGACCTGTGGGCGCTGTTCGATGGTGGGCACTTTGGCTATGCCCATCAGCACGAGGACAAGCTCAACCTGCTGCTCTATGCTTATGGACGGGTTCTGCTGACCGAAGCAGGCAATTATGCCTATGACGACTCTGAGATGCGCCGCTATACCCTCAGCACACGTGGGCACAACACCATTCGCGTCGATGGGCTGGATCAGAACCGGCGTGTCGGTTTCTGGCGCTGGCGGGAAAGCGCGCCCTCTGACGAAGAAGTGATTCAGCATCTGAACACCCCCAATACGGCCATATGGCACACCAGCCCGGCCTATGATGTCGCGGAAGCGGATTATGATGAGGGTTATGGCGCGCAGGAAGATCGCACCGTCACCCATCGCCGCCGCGTGATCTTCCTCAAGCAGCAGCCCGCCCCGCTTGCGCCCTGCTGGCTGGTGATCGACTGGCTGCTGCCCGCCGACGATCAGCCCCATGATTATCAGGTTCTGTGGCATCTCAATACGGACACAGCAGCGCTCATGCCCAATCACGCGCTGGCGGTCATCAGCCAGGATGTGAAGCAGGCCAATCTGGCGCTTATCCCTTCGGCGCTGCCGGGGTTGACGCTCCAGATTATCACTGGGCAGGAAGGCCCGGACTGGCAAGGCTGGAAGTCTTACGGGCAGGTGCAGGGAAATTATCTGCCTGCCCCCACCGCTGATTATCGCTGGCAGGCCAGTGGCACACAGCAGCTTATCACCCTGTTGTATCCGCTGCCTGACGGCGAGATGTGCCCGCTAGTTCAGGTGGCCGGGGATGAAGAACAGGTCACATTGACGCTGCGAGATGGCGAGCAAATCATCTTAAAGCTGGCTGATTTTATGGTGGGATAATTTCCGGCCAGGCACAGTTTCCCCCACCCGACCGCTGATGATGCCAGGTCGGGTGAGGGAATGCTTACCATTATGACTGGGGACGCTTGTGCAGCCGGGAAAGAGCGGGCACTGTACCGGGGGGAGTCGTATCGAAGATGCTGATATTGCTGGCCTGGTCGTTGCGTGCGCTGTCCAGGCTTAAGCGCCCGCGAAACTTCGACGTAAAATTGATATTGGCCGCCGATTGCAGTGACAGGCGCAGCATGTGCAGATAATAGATGCTGATACCCGTCACTGTAGCCAGATATTGCATCCGTTCGGCTTCATCGGTCGCGGCCAGGTAATCCGATGCGCAGCGGATACCCTTACTCTCCAGGATCGGATACATATCATCATTGGCGTAAACCAGCAGGATCGCCTGATCGACCCAATCGACGATCTGGCCGACTGTAAACGGTGTAGCGATCACCAGCGCCGGCATATTCGCTGCTGACAGGTTCTGCACGTTCTCGATACCTTCCTGCTGTAAGCGTCCCTGATGCCAGATGCTCAGCCCTTCGATAGCCGACAACCGGGTCTCTTTAGCGATGCCGCCGCTCTGACCGAGTGCACGTTTGGCCGTCGCCATTACCCAGCTCATGCCCCACTCTGGGAAGAAGCCGATCGCAAACACCACGATAAAGACCGTGACGAGGTTAATACCCGGCGTGACTCCCGCGCCTCTGGAGAATGTACCCAGCCCCAACCCAACCACCGCACCGATCAGCCACGCCAGCAGAAAACGGTTGATGACAAACACATACACACCGGGTGTGAGGTCATAAGCGAGAAAACGACGCAGGATGAGGTTGATCGAGTACACCCACGCGCCCATAAAGCCCCAGTAGAGGAACCGCCCGGCGACTTCCGCGCGGGTGAAGCCATCCACCCCGAAAATATCGACCATCTCCTCAAGAATACCTTCCCAGATGCCCGCCCGAATGATGATCGGGTGCGTCATGGAGTAGATGACGAACACCATCAGCGAGGCCGAAAACACCGGCCATACATAATCCCGCAGGCCGTATTTATGGCTGTCAATCTCATCGGCTACAGTGCCCTGATCTTTGACACCCAACTGGCGCAGTTCACGCTCGATGAGTTTATCCTTGCGGGGGGCACGTGCCCAGCGATAGGCGAGGAAGGAAGCCGGGAAAGGCATAGAGAAAATAAAAGCCTGTAGTAAAAAAGTGCCGAGCTGACCGTCAGCGAATAAATCATTCATTTTAAACTCCCCTTTGAATATCTCATTCCGATATTCTTGTAATGTTTATTCTACGTTTATATAACCGAGTCTTAACCTTAGAAAATGGGGGTTGTGCGTAGTTTATGCTGGTAATTTGTATGGAAGTTATACATAATTTCCTAGTGGGTCTATAACACAGCGCAGGAGGAAAAGATGGCCGTCACTGTACATAGCTGCCCTGAATGTGGCGCAGACTGGCACACGGGCACAACCTGTCAGGATCATTTTCACCAGATGCTGGCGTGGGAATTCGAGGATCTGGCAGCAGGCGCAGTCCATCACCTGACGGTGTTATGTTATTACATCCAGCATCCCAGCCTGCTCTCGCCGGAAGGACTGGCACACCAGAAAGCACTGTTGAAAACCTTTGTCGAGGAGGGGATTTCGCCTGTGGAGGCACGTCACCTCCAGCGCGATGAGGTCGATTCTGGCAGGCGCACCTGGTCATTTAAGCCGGGCGATCAACCTGCCACCCATGCCTCCTCGATCAGATGGGACATGACCACAGGTGATGCCGCCGGGGAAAACCTGGAGGGTTATGCGACCCGTGTCCACGCCTGGGCGCGCTCGGTACTCGCGGCGCTGGAAGCTGCCGAAGGATAGGGATGCCCGCCTTTACCACTCACTGGCCCACAGACGTACCGTGCCATCCTGACTGCCAGAGGCCAGCAGCGCGCCGTCGGCGCTAAAGACTACGCTCAGCACTGGCCAGTCATGTCCTCGCAGTACAGCCAGCTCCGCACCTGTTTCCACATCCCACAGGCGCACGGTATCGTCATAACTGGCGGAGGCCAGCAGCTTACCATCAGGGCTAAAGGCCAGGCTGGTGACATAACGGGTGTGCCCGTACAGCCATAAAAGCTGTTCGCCGCTTTCCGGGTTCACCAGTTGGATGTTGTAATTCCAGTCGCCCAGGGCGGCCAGCGATTTATCGGGCGTAAACGTAATGGCTGAGACATCGACATTATGCCCGCCGCAGGCCGCCACAAATTCCTGCACTGTTTCATCTTCCAGCACGGTGATATTGACCATATTCTGAAAACGCTGTGTATTTTCCGGCGAGTCCAGTGAAACCGTCCGCGCCGGACCATCCTGCTCGATCACATCCAGCAGCACGCCGTCCGCATCCCAGATGCGCACGGACTGATCCTGGCTGCCGCTGGCAAGCGCTCGGCCATCCGCGCTGAAGGCCAGGCTGAGAACGGTATCGGTATGCCCTTCCAGCAGATGTTGCAGTTCGCCGCTGCGCGCTTCCCACAGACGCACTACACCGTCCTGCCCGCCCACGGCCACGCGGCGCGCATCCGGGCTGAACAAGACGCTGCTGACCGATGCAGGCTGCCCGGCAAACACCTCTTGCAGGGCACCGCTGCGCACATCCCACAGGCGCACCCGGTGATCGTTGCTGAAAATATCGCCACTGCCCGCGACCAGCCGAGCCGCATCGGCATCAAAGGCGACACTGTTAACACTGCCGCTGTGCTCAATAATTACGCCAGAAGTCTCTGCCTCGTCACCCACAAGCGACCAGAAGCGCAGCACGCTATCGGTACTGGCCGAGGCAAGCTGTGTGCCATCGGGGTTAAAAGCCACCTGGCTCACCGGGCTGTCATGCCCTTCCAGGGCCGCGACCTGTTCGCCGGAGGCCATATCCCACAGGTGAATCGTGAAATCCGTTCCTTTTGATTCGCCATGGCCGGAGGCCAACCGGGTTTCATCTGCGTTCAATGCCAGATTGTTCACCAGTTCATCGCTTTCCAGTGTTTGACGTACCTGGCGCTTTTCCACATCCCACAGGCGAATCGTGCCATCCCGACTGCCGGAAATCAGCGTTTCGCCATCCTGGGTAAAGAGCATGTCATTAATCCAGCCTTCGTGCCCCATCAGCGTGGCATGTTTCTGTGTATTAATCTCGCCGTTTTCATAGGCCACATCCCACAGCCAGACGGTATTATCACGCCCGCCAGAGGCCAGGGTGCGTCCGTCCGGGCTGAAAACCAGGCTCTCTACCGAGCCGCTGTAACCTTCCAGTGACGCGCTGATTGCGCCAATCTCATCATCTTCTATCGCCCACAGCCAGATGCGATAATCAAAGCCCGCGCCTGCTACCAGAGAACCATCAGGGCTGAAGGCCACACTGTTGATGTCGCCCATCGGGATCGGCAGGGCGGCCAGTTCTTCACCTGTCTCCACATCCCACACACGCACCATGCCATCCCAACCGCCAGAAACCAAGCGTTCACCGCTGGCGCTGAAGGCCAGGCTGCTCACCGGGCGGGTGTGCCCTTCCAGCAGGCGCGGCGCAGCGTCCGGCGCATCATACAACCAGATGCCCGCCGAACTGGCGACCGCCAGCAGTGATCCATCCGGCGACCACACCAGATCGTTGATCCAGCCACGCCCAAACTGCGCGACCTGCCGCACACTGGCAGCATCCAACACCCGTAACGGACGGTCTGCCGCGCCGATCTCGGCGTTAAAGCGCATACCCACCAATGCCAGCAGCAGCGCCGACAATCCCAACCAGACTCCGCCCAGGTGATACTTTTTGACGTGCATAAGGTCAATCCTTGTGAAAAACGTAAAAACTCGCCCTCTTTGATTATGAGGCAAAGCGTAAAGAAAAGGATAGGTCTTAATTCCTAATTTACGTTAAGTTTTAGAAACAGGTGGAATTAAAGCTGCTTTTGCCGTGTCTGACGACGATAAGCGCGGATGCCCAGCACCAGTGACACAGTAGGCAGCCATACCAGCCCGAAAGTTGAGAAAAGCGCGATAATCACGTCGCGCTGCTGGCCGTCGGGGGCAAACGGGAACAGATAACCCGCCGTGCCCCCCAGCAGAAACAGCATCGCCGCAGTTCGCACAGGCAGGGGCGCGAGAGGCTGCATGATGCTGAACACGGAGACAGGGCGCGCGCTGGTCTGATACCACAGAATCAGTCCGCAGTAGGCCAGCAGGATTATCCCAGTGATAGTGAACAAAGGGTCGAAAACTGTAAAGCTGGATTGCAGCACGAAGATTACACCCAGGGCGACCAGCACCAGCAGTCCTTCCAGCAGGGAAAGGCGCAGGTCGAGCAGCGCACCGAGCCTGGGCCGGGACATGACCCACAGCAAAAGCGCCAGCAGGAGGACGGCAGCGCCATAGGCCAGCATCATGGGCAGAGTGGTTTCTATTGGCCCCCAACGCACCCACACACCCCAGGCCAGCCCCACCAGCGCACTGCCTACCCACACCCCACGCCCTATATGGCCTCTTAACAGCATGATCCATAGACCCAGGGACGCGGCTCCCAGCAGGGTATGCGCCCCCAACGCCAACGTCACGAGATGGTAAAACAGGTCTAAATCCGGGGTGGCTGGCGCGAACAGCAGCGCCTGCGCCAGCCCGTAGACCCCGGCCAGCAGCAGCCCGGCGAACATATCCCGCACCCGAAAGCGCACCAGCGCATCGAGCAGCAGCGTGCCTAATGCCAGATAACCCCCGGCCAGCAGGAACCACTCCGGCAGGTCACGCGCGGATGGATTGCGCCACAGCACGATTTCGCTGCCAAACAGCAGTAAGACGGCCAGCAGCGCACGCAGCCACCCTACAGCAAGACGATTGGGCATAATATCAATGTCCCATAGAGGCAAAAACAGAGGCGATGCGGCGCATCACCCCTGCATATACAGCAAATTTTGCGGCTTTGTGCCGTGTTTTAATCCTTCAACGGCAGGACATCACGCGGCTTGCTGCCTTCCTGCGCCGGCCCGACAATCCCCTCAGCTTCCATCATGTCGATGAGGCGCGCGGCACGGGTGTAACCGATGCGCAAACGCCGCTGGAGGAGCGAGACCGAGGCTTTGTTGAGGCGGCGCACCATTTCGACGGCCTGATCGTAGAGTTCGTCCTGGTCGCCATCCCCCAGGGGCAGGTCGTCCCCGTCATCCTCATCTGCGCCCGCGTTCCAGAAGGCCTGCTGTGCCGCATGCCGACTGGCGCTGCCCAGGTTTACATCACGGGCTGCTTCGCGCGTGTTTTCGTCCACCGACAGCACGGTAATCGGCTTCTGCTGGAACTCGTCGCCCGCCTGCATCTTCCAGTAACGGGTGATATTGGGGATCTCTGCGTCGGAGACAAACACACCCTGCAAGCGCAGCGGCGCAGGCGAGTTGCCACTCATGTAGAGCATGTCACCCTTACCGAGCAGGCGCTCCGCGCCCGGCTGGTCGAGGATCACACGGCTGTCCACACCACCCGCCACCGCGAAGGCGATACGGGCCGGGAAGTTGGCCTTAATCAGACCGGTGACCACATCCACGGAGGGGCGCTGTGTAGCGATAACGAGATGAATACCTGTCGCACGAGCCAGCGCCGCAATACGGGTGATGACCCGCTCGGTTTCGTCCGGCGCGAGCATCATCAGGTCGGCCAGCTCATCGATAATCACGACGATATAGGGCATCTTCTCCATATCGGGCGAAATATGACGGTTGAAATCCTCGATGTTACGCGCCCCGGCCGCGCTGAACTGTTTATAACGCTCGTCCATTTCGCGCGTGACCCACTTCAGCACACCCACAGTGCGCTCCAGGTCCACAACTACAGGCGCGACCAGATGCGGAATGCCGTTGTAGCCAGTCAACTCCACGCGCTTGGGGTCTACCATGATGAATTTCACCAGGTCAGGCGGGTTGCTCAGGATCAGGCTGGTGATGATGGCATTCACCAGCACCGACTTACCGGAGCCTGTCGTCCCGGCCACCAGCAAATGCGGCATACTCGCCAGGTCTGCGGCAATCGGGGTGCCGTCCACACTCTGGCCGAGGGCAATTGCCAGCGGAGACTTGCTCCTGATCTTCTGGAACTCTTCCGACTCCATCACATCGCGCAGGCTGACCACTGAGGCTTCCTCGTTGGGCACTTCGATGCCGACATAACCCTTACCGGGGACAGGTGCTTCGATACGAATCGATTTCGCGCCCAGTGCAAGCTGCAAGTCCTTATCAAGTTGGGCAATCGCGCCCACTTTGACACGGTTTTTCTTCCCGCTGCGGTTCACCAGATAATCCGGCTCCACGCCAAACTGGGTAATCACCGGCCCGGTGTTGACCTCCACGACGCGCCCCGGCGCACCAAAGCTCTGAAGCGTGTCTTCGATGGTGCGCGCCCGCTGCAACAGGGTTTCCCGGTCAAAGTCGTTTTCGGAGCCGGGATTGAGCAGCGTCTTGAAATCGGGCAGCTTCCAGACGCGCCTGGGGCGGCTTGGAACAGCGCCCGCTGCAGGCGGTGTTTCTGGCCGTCTGAAGGCGGCAGGGCTGGCAGACTGACCGTTCTGCTCCTCGCTGTGTCCGTCATCCACGTAATTGATCTTCGGTGCGGGGCGGTTAAAGCGGTCAGCAGGATAGGCGGCATCGCTGGCCGGGCGAGATGGTGGTGGTGGCGGCACGGAGGTCGTGGTGGCGGGAACGACTGACCTGTCGCCACCAGGCGGTGCTGCGGGCACGGTGGGTGCAGGTTTCTGCGGTGGACTGCTGGCCGCAGATGGCGGTGTGCCGGATGCCCGGTTAAAGTAACCTGACCGCAGCGCATTGAGGCGCTCGTGACGCTCACCCACTGGAAGCTGTTCTTCGTCGCCGCCATCCTCATCGCCATCGACTTCTTCCGGGGTGCCTGTCTCGACCACAGGCTTCGGCGCTGCCGAGGCTGAAGTGGGCGTGAAGGAACGCGGCGGGAAGGGGTTGGCCTGAAGCTGTGGGCGTGGAGCCGGGCCTGTGCCGCGCGCTGTAGCAGGCGGCAGGTTTGCCAGTTCCTCGCTCTCACTCATCTCCTCGCCCTCGTCGGTGTCGATCTCATCCTCCACCGCAGGGGCGGCAGGCTTCAAGGCATCGGCAGGGCGCGAGAACGCCGAAACACGTCCGGGCGTGGTGGGCGGCGGGCCTTCCGGCCGTCGCATAGGCGAGTAACCACTGGCCGAAGCCGCCGGACGTTCTGGCAGGCTGGTGCCTGTCGTGGGGCGCATCAGGTCGCCCAGACGCGCGGGCGCTTCATCTTCTTCGGGTCTGACCGCCGCCGTGTCGGGTGTATTCAAAGGCGAGCGGCTGGCAGGCGTACCTGTGCCTGGTGCAGGCGCTGTGGAAGGCACACGGGTTGGCTCCAACGGTGCATAGGGTGAGGCCGCCTGAGCTGTGGCGGGGTGCGGCGCAGTTGGTGCAGGCGTGACCTCCGGTTTGGGGTCAGGCTGTGCCTCAGCGGGTGCTTTATCGGCCCCACTGCGGCCAGGGATACCCGGTGTCATGGATGAAATACGGCTGAAAAGACCACCGGATTTAGGTGTATTCTTCGCAGCAGGTTTATTTTCGGCGGGCTGTGCCTCGGCGGGTTTACCAGCGCCCGGCATAGCACTGAACAGGCGTGAGGCCAGCGAGGATTTGCCTGCGGGCTGGCCCACTTCTGCCGGAATATTTAATTCGACAGGCACCGCTTCGCCCTCGTCGTAAGAGGCGATCACTGTGCGCCCACCCTTTGTAATAGGGATGGGGCGCGGTTCTGGCAGCGAAGGTGTCTCGGCAGCGGGCAGTGCGGGAGTCGCCCGGCCATCGGTGA
>JBGSXK010000627.1:0-2456 GCA_041751455.1 Anaerolineae bacterium | reverse complement strand
GATGGGGCACGAATCAGTGGGCGCGATACACTAGAATCCTCATTTGTGGGGATGATCAGCGATCATCCCCACAGTGATTCAGGGTGACAGATCACGCAGTTCCTGCACTACAGTGCTGCTCAGGTGCTGCCAGGCAGCGATGACACGATCATCAAAAGGGTCGTCACCGCTGTCTATTATTTGCCGGTGTGCATCCAGCCATTCAATCGTCCGCCGCGCGCCCTCTACCCAGGGAATGGTATAACGAAAATCCAGATCAGTATGGGCAGCAGTATTATCAAAGATGTTGTTGCCCTGGAAGTTATCCACCAGGACAGCGAGTTTGCCAGGGGCGATCTGCGCCAGCAGGTCCGTCGGAATATGGATCAACTGCGGGTTTGGCATGTTAAGCGCTTGAGCAATTCCCTCATAATATTTGTTCCAGGTCAGCCATTCCTCACCCGTGACATGATAGGCTCTACCGAAAGTAGCAGGTTTTCCGGCAGCGGTGACAAACGCCCGCGCGGCATCGTCGATATGACAGGCCACCCATAAAGCGCTGCCATCGCCATGCACGATGATCGGCTTGCCTTTGCGAATACGGTCAATATATTTTGTCCCCCAACCCGTGAGTTCGACCAGCTTCCCACCTTCACCATAAGTCATGGCCGGACGGATGATGGTCGCGGGGAAGTCGCCCCGTGCGTGGGCTTCTATAAAGATGTTCTCACACAGGATTTTGTTGCTGCCATAAGCATTATTGCCTTTACGAGGTTCATCTTCAGTGAGGGGGTAACGGTGGGCGGGCTTGCTATAAACATCAACTGTGCTGCAAAAAATGAAGTGCCCGGTACGTCCTTTGAAGGCGCGCACTGCGCTTTCGGCCTGCTCTGGCCCAAAGCAGATCATTTCGATCACACAGTCAAAGGTGCCTGCTTCGGCCATTTGCTGCTCGAAAACCGGGAAGTCGTTACGATCACCATAAATAAACTGCGCCCCCTCGGAGATGCGCACCTCGCGCTGGCCGCGATTGTAAAGCGTGACTTCATCGCCACGCGCCAGCAGTTGGCGGGTGATCGCCGTGCTGATCAGTCCCGTACCACCGATAATCAGTATTTTCATCAACAGCCTCTATTTCTTTCTGCCCAGTAGGCGTGCGATCAAACCTGTGAGCCAGCTCAATGGGGACTCGCTCTCTTTGAAATCTTCCGGCTTCTGGCTGTGTTCGGCCTCGGCCTGTTTGCGTGCCATCTGGCGCGGAGTGAGGATTTCATCCTCGCCCGCCTGCACTCTCGTGAGGGGGTCGTCCTGAGGCGCACGGCGCTTAATTTCGCCTCTGGCCTGGCGCGGGGTGCGCATTGTAGGTGTAATTTCTTCATCGGCGGGCTGCGTTCTGAGTTTCGCCCGGCGCGAAGCTTTGCGGGCGTAGTGGCTCAGTTCACTGGTAATTTCGTGAGTCTGACGGTTGCGCAGGGCAGGCAGGGTGGTAGTGAAATAGCTCACAATATCCACGTCTACCTCATCCTGGTTGAGCCGGGCGATCACATCGGCATTGGTGCCGAAGGCGAAATACAGCGGCGGCAGGCGGCTGTCGGACAGGGCGGCCAGCAGCAGTACCCGGCCATCCTCATCAAACGGCAGAAAGAGCCGATCCTCACCCAAGCGGGCAACAAACTGGTTAACCAGTTCATCGGCTGCGCCCTCTGTCACTTCCTCCGCCTGCACATCCGGCCAGTGTTCCTCTGCCGAAATCTCTACATTCTGGGCTTCAATATCCACGATGCCCGCTGTAATGGCCAGGATTTCCTGCTGGTGTGCCAGAAAGTGCGGCAGTGCCAGCGCGAAGTGCCGGGCACGTGTCCGCCGGATGGCGATGCCTTCCAACACAGGGATATTGCGCCCGGCGTGTTTGCGCCCGCTGTCATAATGCCGCAGCAGCAGGATGTATTGGCCGAGCGGAAAGCAGTAGAGCGCGGGCCAGTCTGCACTGAGTTCAGAGACATCGTTAACGTAGTTAAGCGCCCCGGCCAGTGTGCTGACTTCTTTATTGGTCAGGTCTTTAGGGCGAATAAACGCCGTGAAGTCACGGCGCTGGTTGCGCGTGAACAGAAGTCTTTCGTAATTCACCGTGCGCCTCCTGCCCCTTAAGAGGGGATTAACGAGCGCATCTTCTTGTTTGCTACCGAGGTCACAGCCCGAATTTTCGGCTCAAGTGCCTGTAATTTCTCGGCCACGTTCTGGCGCTCCTCATGAACCTGTTTAATCGTTCGCCCTCGCAAAATCTTGTTGAGGACGTTCCGGTTCAGGCGGTTGAGGCGTTCTTCCAGTTCACTTTCTTCTTCTTCCAGGTACAGCGCAATGCGATCCATCTCATTGCCAATCGCATATAAAAAGGGATAGTGGACATTCACGGGCTGCGGTGCGTTATCCAGGCTGATGGTTGCCAGTTCGTAGCCGCTGCCAGGGTCCACCACCGA
>JBGSXK010000626.1:0-3945 GCA_041751455.1 Anaerolineae bacterium | reverse complement strand
CCTCCGTCACCGCTCCTCTTATGGGGCCTCCGGGTAGATGGTCTCTCGCAGAGCATTCAAGATGGTCATCACATGCCGGTTGCGGGCGTTGATCCCGAATCGACTGGCAGGATTATCATTGAGATTGTCCGGGCCGCCATCCGCGACAGTGGGCGTTACATTATCACCCTGCAATCCGTTATCAGGCAGTTCTGTATACGCACGCCATAGATTGTAAAGCGGCACAGTGGTATTGTTTCTGTTCTCTACCTGTCGCACTGCCTCGATGATCTGAGTATTGATCGCGTTGATCCGCGCTGCATCAGGCGGATATGGTTGGACTGTCGAGACAATGGGGATTACACCATTATTCAGCACAATCTGGATAATCTGCTCCATATAACCGCCAAACTCAGCAGGATCAGTCGCAAAAGCATCATTGTGCCCAACACTGATGATCGCCACAGCAGGCTGAATCAGCCGCAGCTCACATTCGATGGGAGTTTCACCATTGTTACAGATATTCGGATCGCTGTTATTGGGGTCGAGCAAGTCCCGCGCGCGCCAGTTTTGATTGGCAGCGGTGCTGCGACGATCAAAACTATTGCGTCCCTCACCCAGGTCAACACCCCTATACCAATCGATAACCCCCTGTAAACCGCTGCCGCTGTTATCTCGGTCAGAGTCAGCCAAAGGCCGAAGATAACCACTCTGAACTGCCAGGTTATCACCAATAATCGCGAAGACATTGGCACGTTTACCCTGAGCAGCACCGTTGTCATAGATCCTGCGCAGTGCTGTGCGTACTGAATCAGGTTGCAGATTTGGCAAGACCGGGGTTTGCCCCACGATATCCTCTTCAGGAGGTGTCTCAGCCTCATTCACCGTGATTAGTATCTCAGTGCTGTTTTCTCCCCCTGGCCCGCTGACGGTCAGGCGTGCGACGTACGGGCCGGGCACCGTGTAGGTGTAGTTGGTCTGCACCCCTGTGGTAAAGCCATTGTTGTCACCAAAGTCCCAACTGTAGCTGTCGATCTGCCCGGTTGAGCCGGAGGCATCGAAGACCACTTCCAGCGGGGTCTGACCTTCAGTCGGGCTGGCGGTGAAGCTGGCCACAGGCGCTTCAGGCGGTGGGGCACTCACGCTAATGGTGGTAGTTTCTGTATCTTCACCACCCGGCCCTGCAACTCGTAGTGTCACTGTATAGTTACCCGGCGCATTATAGGTATAGCTGGCGCTTGGGCCGCTAGCCGTTCCTGTATTGTCACCGAAATCCCAATGATACGAAGTGATATCATCTGACTGGACAGCCTGGAACTGCACTGTCAGTGGGGATTGTCCTTGGTTAGGTACTGCGGTGAGGCTGGCAACAGGCGGGGCAATAACCACCTCTTCGCTAACTGCAATCCTGGTTTGCGCCTGACTGTTACCACCTGGCCCGGTCACGGTGAGAGTGACTGTGTAATTACCAGGTACAGTATAAACATGGGAAGGGTTGGCCTCATCGCTGGTGGGGCTGTTGTCCCCAAAATTCCACAGGAAAGTCAGGTCTGCGCCAGCAGTCTGGTTAGTGAACTGTACTTCCAGGGGTGCGTTGCCACTTTGCGGCACAGCACTGAAATTCGCTATTGGGGGATCGGCCGGGCGAGTGACGGAGATGGTTGCCTCGGCAGTGTCGGATCCGCTTTCCCCCTGAACCCTTAAGAACACCCGGTATTCACCGGGGTTTTCATAACGGTGTGAGGGGTCAGTTTCATTGCTGACAGGACTGCCATCGCCAAAGTTCCAGGTAAAAGTTAAACCCTGGCCTGTGGTCTGGTTGGTGAACTGCACATCCAGCGGGGCAGTCCCACTGCTGGGGGAAACCTCAAAAGCGGCTTCTGGTGGCTCTACAGGCTCTGTGGCGCTGATGTCGAGGCTAACGCGGTTTTCTCCACCAGGGCCGGTCACTGTCAGGGTGACGGTGTAGGTGCCTGTTGTGGTGAAGGTGTGGGACACATTAGCACCTGAGCCTGTTTCACCATCGCCAAAATCCCAATTGTAACTGTTGATCTGACCGCTGGAGCCTGTCGCGTCGAACTGAACATTCAGCGGAATGTCACCGGACTCCGGGTTGGCAGTAAACGCGGCTATCGGGGCATCTGGTGGCCGTGTGACGGTAATAGTGGCGGTTCGGCTGTTCTGGCCGCCAGGGCCGACCACAATCAACTCAGCTTCATAGGTTCCAGCCTGCTGATACGTATGAGTGATAATTTCTCCCTGTCCGAATTCACCATCGCCGAACGCCCAGTTATAGCTATCGATCTGGCCGGAGGAGTCTGTTGCATCGAACTGTACGGTTAAAGGCAAATCACCTTCGGTAGGGCTTGCAACCAGCGCCGCAATTGGCTCTGGAATGGTGGGGTTTTCAACCGTGATCTGCCGCCGCACAGATGACGAACCCCCCGGCCCGGTAACGGTCAACAGCACATTGTAGGTGCCTACTGCCGTAAACGTATGCGAGGGATTGGTTTGATTGCTGGTTGTGCCGTCGCCAAAATTCCACGAGCGACCTGTGATATTTCCTGTCGAACGATCCGTAAACTGCACGGTCAAAGGCGAGGGTCCAGTAATAGCGCTCTGTGTAAAACTTGCTATGGGGGGCGCGCTGCCCTGAACGACAATATCACGCGACACATTTGACCGGCCACCCGGCCCGGTGACGCGCAGGCGTACCGTATAAATGCCTGGATTACGGAAGGTGTGTGTAGGATTCACCTCCGGGCTGGTGCTGCCATCGCCAAAATCCCAGCTATGACTGGTAATATTCCCGCTCGACTGGTTGAAGAAACGCACCACCAGCGGTGCTTGTCCAGTCACACGATCCTGCGTAAAAGCAGCAATCGGGCGTGGGATTGTCGTTTGGGTGGGCACAGGTGTTGGAGCACGGTTCTGTACACGAATCTGGTTTACTACCGTTGCCAAGCTGGTTCCATCGCGCAGATACACACGCAGTCGCAATTGATAAAGGCCATCCGGCACCGCAGTGGTATTCCAGATGCCAAGCAATCCATTCACAATCGGTAGTTGCACAACCCCACTTGCCGGCTGCCAGATATTACCAGGGTTAGAGTCCGGACCATACTCCAATTGGTATTGCAAAAACTGAGGATGGCTGGCCGCACCAAGCACCTGCACATTCCCGGCAACGACATTTCCCGGAACAGGTGAAAAAATCAGAATATTCACCGGTAGGGGAGTGCTGCTGGGGAAAGGAATTATAGTGGGCAATACACCAATCGAGGTTGGCGGTAGCTGGCCGGTAGGTCTGGTGGTGGGTAGGCCAGGCAGCGTCGTGACCGTAATAGGTGTGGGGAAGGTGTTGATAGGTGTGCGTGAGGGCAGCGCGGTGGTGGTAGGAACATCTGTAAGATCAAGCTGTTCCTGCGGGGCGCTGGTCAGATTACAGGCGCTCATCAGAAGCGCCAGTGAGCATGTCAATATCAGAGTCAGTAGAGTCGAAATTTTTTTACTTTGCCAATAAAACATGGCTTACCTTCCTGGAGTCCTGTTATACCAATCTTATTATAGCGAGAGCGGTGGCAATGTAATGGTCGCAAACCCAACGCTGACTCCACGCCAAACCTTTACGCTGGGGTACTTGCCCTCAAACCAGCATAATGCTACACTATTTTTTATGAAAGTGCTTATTGTAGACGATGAACAAGCTATCCGCGAAGCGCTTGGCCGCAAACTGAGACGCGAAGGGTTTGATATTATTTTAAGCGGTGATGGGTTGGAAGGGCTGCGCGCTTTTCATGCAGAGCGGCCTGATCTGGTGGTGCTGGATATTGTCATGCCGGGGGGAATGGACGGGCTGACCCTATGTGATCGCATTCGTGAAGTTGCCGATACTCCCATTATGATGCTGTCTGCCCAGGCCATTACTGAGGAAGATATTGTCCAGGGTTTGAACGCGGGCGCGGA
>JBGSXK010000625.1:0-4731 GCA_041751455.1 Anaerolineae bacterium | reverse complement strand
CGCAGACGGCGCGTAATCGTCAGTCCGTCGATGCCGGGCAGCATGATGTCCAGTACCACCAGGTCGGGGGGGTGGTCACGCAGTAGTGCCAGCGCGGTCTGACCATCCGCCGCTTCTTCCACCCTGTAGCCATCACGCTCCAGGTAGCGCCGCACCACCTCACGTATGGTCGGCTCATCATCGACCACCAGAATTGTTTGCTGCTGCTTCATCAGGATAAACGCCCTTTTTTAAGCCCCGCCTCAAGTTTTCGTAATCGGCACGTAAGTTTTTACGGGTTAAGTCATACTGTATAGGGAGACTGCTCCTGTATAGGTATTGTATTGAGCTTGCTGTGGCTTGTCATTATTTTGGAGATGAACACATGAGAAAAACCCTCATATTGCTGCTGCTTACCGCGCTGATCGTGACTGCTTGCGCGCAGCAATCCGCAACGACCCTGCCCACCAATCCGCCGCCAACGCCAGAGCAGGCCGCGATAGTAGAGCAGCCGACTGCCATACCGGAGACAGAGGTGATTACTGAACAGGCTGTTGAAGAACGCCCGGCCATCCAGACGTTGACGCTGACCAACGCCAGCAGCGGAGAATCTTTTACCCTGGGCGATTTTTCTGGCAGGACGGTGCTGGTGGAGCCGATGGCGACCTGGTGCACCAACTGCCGTGCGCAGCTTCGCAATGTGGTGCAGGCCAATGACCAGCTTGACGATGATTATGTCTTTATCGGCCTGAGCGTCGGTGAGAACATCACCAACAGCAATCTGGCGAATTATGCCCAGCAGCAGGGCTTCGACCTGATTTTCGCTATTGCCACACCGGAAATGCTGGCCGAACTCACCAGCACCTTCGGACGTGCCTCGATCACGCCACCTTCTACGCCGCATTTTGTTATCCGCCCTGATGGCAGCATGACGGAATTGTTTACAGGTGCTAAAGGTGTAGACGCGCTGGTATCGCTGCTGACCGAGGCCAGCGGAGCCTAGCCATGCAGGAACTGCTTACCGCCTTTACGCTGGGTAACGCGGCCATTCTTACCAATGTGTGTATGCTGCCGCTCTACCCTGGTTTGATCGCCTTCCTGGCAGGGAGTGCTGGCAACCAGCGTTCACGCGCCGCGACAGGGCTGCTGGGGGTGCTGGTGCTGGTAGGTATCCTCAGCATGATGATCGCCATCGGCCTGCTGCTGCATGTAACGCAGGTGTTTTTTGGCGATCTGTTCACCATTCTGCTGCCCGTCATCTATCTGACTGTGATCATACTGGGGGTTCTGCTGCTGGTCGGGCGCAATCCGTTTGCGAAACTCCAGACCGCACAGGCACCGCTGCTGCGCAACCCTTATCTGACTGCTTATGTTTATGGTCTGCTGTTCGGGCCGATGACACTGCCCTGCACCGGGCCTATCATCGTGGCGGCCTTTGCTACGGGCGCGGGGGATGCTGGCGCGCTGCTGGATGGCATTGTTTATTTTATCGCTTTTGGGATTGGCTTCGGCTGGCCGCTGGTGCTGCTGCCGCTGCTGGCCTCCACTGTCCAGCGTCAGTTCGTGCGCTGGCTGACACGCCATCACCTGCTGATGAACCGCATTTCCGGTATTCTGCTGGTGAGCGTGGGTGTGTTCGGCTTTCTGAGCGAGCTGCTGCCGCAGTGGGTGGCAGGCTTTGAATTGACCGGTGGGATGGTCGCCCTCTACTGGTTCATCGTCGTTGTGATGGCGCTGGCGCTGGGCTATTTCACTTATCGGCAGGAGCAGACTCATGACCCGGCCTCGAAGGGTGTGATGGCCGGGTAGGATACAGGCGTTTATGAACCTGTCTTCTGCGCCTTGCCGAGCGCGACGCGCCCGGTCTGCCCGTTGACGAGCGCGGTACGCAGGTCGCCATCCTCCTCGATCAACGTGGCAACCCACACTGGCATCAGGATCAGCCGGAAGCTCATCTGCTGCACCGCGGCAAATACCCGAATCTCTACCCGCTCGTCTCCCAGTTCTTTCGCCTCGTGCTTCCGGCGCATCTCCCGCGAGACAATACTGCGTGCTTCCAGCGAGGCTTTGTCAAAATCGATGCTGTACAGCTCCGCCGGGTAACGCGCCAGCAATCTGGGATCATAGGCCTGGGCAGCGTTCAGGTCGAAGCGCCCGATTCTATCGAGCATCGGCTGTGGTGGCGAGGTCACGGCGGGCACCAGCACATCATACAGGCCGTCAGTGAAGCGCGTTTGCGTCTGACTGCGCTGACGCACGAAACCAGAATCGCGGGATGTGCCTTTGTAGGTGCGTGTCTCGGTAATATCAGCCACCGCGTCGAACACCCAATAGGGCAGGTACACGCCATCCAGCGTGGCGCGTTTGACACGATTGTTATCGAACAGGTTGGCGATGCGCTGCACCATGCCGCCCAGCACGTTTTTAATGCTTTCGCCTGCCTGCTGCCGCGAGATTTTGAATGGCACAAGGCCATCTGGCTGTTCAAACGAGCCAAGCGCGTCTTGCAAGATCACATGGGTGGAGCCGCAGAATGGGCAGTCGTGCGACAGCTTACGCGCGGGCAGGGTGCGCTCTGCGCCGCACTCGTTACAGTGCAGCAGACGCTCACCAATCACCCATCTGACCGGGTTGGCTTTGCGTTCCAGCAATGCCATCGTCAGCGAATCACCGTTCAGGCCGCTGCTGGCCGTGGGCTGGCGTTGTTCGCTGTGGCCGCAGAAGCGGCATTCCACGTGCCCGCTGACCTCGTCTACTGTCAGATTGCCAGAGCAGATGGGGCACAGCAGCGCCTTGATCTGTGTCGTGATGGGTATTTCGACCCGCATCACCTGCGGCTCATTGTGGTGGTGAGTCTGTGCGGCCTGCTCTGGTGTCAGCCGCCCATTCAGTACCATCAACTGCCGCAGTGCCTCCGGGTTGCTGCTGTCGAAGGCAATCACTGCGCTCAGATGCTCACGTTTCGTCTTCTCGTCCTGGGACAGTTCGGCCAGCCACAGGTGCGCGTCGGCAAAATCACGCTGGAAATAGAGGGCACGCTTGAAGGATTCGCGGGCTTTATCTGGCTGGTCATGGTGCAGATGATCGTGACCGGTGCGGAAGGCGGCCAGCGCATTGGGATTAATATCGCCCCGGTGCGTCAGCCGTATGTCACGGCGTGGGCTGTTTGCCTGCTGTGCCATTTTCGCATCCAGCGGTGAATAACCACACGGCGCGCACATCAGCTTACTTTCCCTGAGGTTATAAGTCATGCGTTGGCCGCAGTGGGGGCAGTTGAGTTCGTCCTTCATGGTGCGCCTCGTGCGTGTGTGCTTTACTGTCTATCTCAGTATAAGGGCGTTGTCTGTGGTGGTCGCTGAAGAAAGCCGTGGATTTCGGAAATTTTTCAGCTTTATCCCGCTGTGGTTTTGTCGGGATTGTCAGCAGGGGTGTTTTGCTATATTGTGAGCACGTTTTTGCGAAACAAAGGAAACTGTTTTGAGGATTGATAAACCTACCCGTCTCCATCTCTTGCAGCGTCA
The DNA here is from genome assembly GCA_041751455.1 of Anaerolineae bacterium. Taxonomy (GTDB): domain Bacteria; phylum Chloroflexota; class Anaerolineae; order Aggregatilineales; family Phototrophicaceae; genus JAIOHN01. Next base: position 1,231 of record JBGSXK010000625.1, on the reverse strand, counting down.
AATTATCCGGCTGGATTCACGGCTGGCAGACCTGACCACGCTCAGCGAGCGCTATGTCCGGGGGCGCTTTACGTTGTTCATAGTGCTGGCGTTCATCGTGTTTCTGGCTTTCTCACGGGTGAGCAACACGGCGGGTTATGCGGCGTTTGTCATCGGCGTGATTGTGTTTAACGTTATAGCCTGGTTTCACCGCCGCATTAAACGGAGCATCCAGCGTCATCAGTTGTGGCGTGGCATCAAGCAGACCCACATCGCACGTATCCAACTGGATTGGGCGCACATCCCGGCAACAGAGTCCACCGCGCCATCAGAGCATCCCTTCGCGGTTGATCTTGATGTGGTGGGCTTGCGTTCTGTTCATCAACTGCTTGATGTTTCTGTTTCGCGCGAGGGCAGCCAGCGCCTGCTCGACTGGCTGCTGGTGACTGAACCCGACCCGGCGCACATCGCGCGGCGGCAGCCCCTTGTGCGTGAACTCATGCCGCTGACCGCTTTCCGCGATAAGCTGGCGCTTTATGGGCGGCTGGCTTCCGGCCCAGGTGGGCATATCGAAGCGCTGCCGCTGGTAGGCTGGTTCGCCCAGCCGGTTACAGGTGGGCTGCGGCTGGCTGATGTGCTGATCGTGTGGGCACTGGCGATCATTAATATCACGCTGATCGTGCTGGATGCGCTCAACCTGCTGCCGCCGCTGTGGGTGGTTTCGGTGCTGGCTTATATCGGGTACTGGTTCTGGAGAGGGCAGGGCGCGGGTGATCTTTTCCAGCAGGCGCTGGCACTGCGCAGCGCAGTGGAGCGCCTGAACGCGATTTTCGCCTATCTGGAAGCTTACCCTTATGGCGGCGCACCGTTGCTGAAAGCGTTATGCGCACCCTTTCTCGACGCGAACAGCCGCCCATCCATACAACTGCGGCGTATTGGCCGTGTCCTGGCGGGCGTGAGCCTGCGTGGAAACCCGATTCTCTGGTTTTTCGTTAATCTGCTCATCCCCTGGGATTTTACATTTGCCTACCTGCTTCAGCAGCGCAAGGCAGAGATTGCTGCCCATTTGCCACAGTGGTTAGAGATATGGTTTGACCTGGAAGCGCTGTGTTCACTGGCGAACTTCGCTTATCTAAACCCAGAGTACACCTTTCCCCTGATTTCAGCAGACAGCCTGTTCAAAGGTGGGCAGCTCGGCCACCCGCTCATCCCGCACGAGGCGAAAGTCTGCAATGATTTTGACTTCGCGCAG
>JBGSXK010000624.1:0-3408 GCA_041751455.1 Anaerolineae bacterium | reverse complement strand
CCTCGTCCAGCGCCCGCAGCCCTGCAAAGAGCGTGTGCGCAGCCTGCGCCAGATCATCCTGTGAACCCAGCGACTGCCATATCAGCCTGCCCGCAGCAGGCTTCAGCTTTACCTGCAATCCTTCGAACAGCCCGCGATCCTGCTCATTGAGCAGCAGCCCCACTCGCAGCCCGGATGCCAGTTGTTCTGCTGCGGTCTGCTGCATCCGGGCCAGCACTGCCTCACGCTCACCCTCGAACAGCAGCATTTCGGCATCAGGCGAGTAATGCTTGATCAGCATCCCTGGCGCAGCAGGGACAGGGTCGCCGCTTTCTGGTGCGACATGAAGCTCATGCAGCACCACATCGGGCAGCACAACACGCAGCATTTCCAGCGTAATGCCGCCGGAACGCAGCACAGCAGGTACTGCCCCTGTTAAATCCAGCACGGTGGATTCGAGGCCGAGCGGAGTTGGTCCGCCGTCCAGAATAATATCAATACGCCCGCCCAGGTCATCCAGCACATGCTGGGCTGTTGTCGCACTGGGGCGCGTGAAGCGGTTGGCGCTGGGTGCGACCACAGGCACACCTGCCGCATTGATGAGCGCCAATGCTACCGGATGCGCGGGCAGCCGCACGGCGACAGTCTCGCGCCCGGCGGAAACCTCCAGTGGAATCTGTGGATGACGTGGCAGCACCAGCGTCAGCGGCCCCGGCCAGTAGTGTGCAGCCAGAGTGTGCGCCAGCGCAGGCACATCTACCGCGACCTGCGCCAACTGTTCCGGCATGGCGATATGCGCGATCAACGGATTATAGGAAGGGCGGCCTTTGGCCTTGTAAATGCGCTGCACGGCACCAGCATCCAGCGCATTCGCGCCCAGCCCATAAACCGTCTCTGTGGGAAATGCCACCAGTCTACCCGCCTGTAATATTGAAGCAGCGATCTTAATTATAGCCGGATCAGGTTGTTCCGGGTCAACAGGAAGGACACGAGTTTGAGTTTGGTCATTCATAGGTTCGAGTATGGTTTGCGCACCGTAGCAGTTAGAACAACTGGGCTTATAATGCAAACAGGGCAGATGTACTGCCTCTGGCGCAGGCATAATTATACTATAATTAGGGGTATGACAATTTTGGAACAGTGTTCAGGTCTACAGCCCACAGTCCATGTTTCGGCAGGCAGCCTTTGACCAGGTAGCCTATGCGATAAGGTACAAGGCTGCAAGTTGACCATTGACTGCTGAAAACCTAGAGGCCGAATTGATGAGTGATACGCCCGATACCCCTAATTATCCCGATATCCTTGGTTACATCACAGGTGGAGAACGCCTGAACGTCAATGTGGTGCAGGTGGCATTGGCAGTGCGCCCGCGTAATGTGCGCGCAGGCCGCCCATTTGAGGTGATCCTGCTGGCGCAGAATGCGTCTGACGTAAATGTGGATCTGGGTGTGGCGCTGGAAGTGCCAGAGCGCGACGCGAAGAAACAAAAAGGCAAGTTCATCAGTAAGAAGAACCGGCTGGTGGTGGGGCTGCGCCCGGCAGAAGTCGGCTATATCATGCTGCCCATAGCCTGCATGGCCGATACTGCTGTCGATAACGATTACAGGATCAGTATGGAGGTGAAAGCCAAACCACTGGAAAAGCCGGGGCGCGTTCGTCTGGGGACGGGGGGTGGCAAAATCCCTATCGACAACCTGCGGGCAGAAACACGCGACCAGATGGAAGAATTAAAAAAGCTGAACTTCGTGACTGTCAAGCGTTTTGGGCTGGGCGATAAGCTGGAAGCGGCCTTTAATGTGCTGCCGGGGCGGCTGGGACAGATACCGGATTTTCAACCGGGTTGGGTGAACCTGTGGGCGATGGGCGATCATGCCGATGACGACGCGCTGCTGCAACGTTATGGTGATCGGCTGGTGACGCATGTGCTGCCGCAGTTGAAACAGGCACAGGTTTTCGCGCCGCTGGCCGAGGCGACCCAGGCGCGTTTTACAGCGGCGGGTTATCCATTGCAAACGGCAGAAGCCGTGTTTATTGCTAAGTTTCTGACTTACGTGCTGGAAATGGCCGCGCCCAAAGACGACTCTTATGATTACCTGGGCAACCCGGTCTTTAATATTACACTGACCCTGAAGCGGCGCACCGAAGGCGATACCAGTGACCTGCCTAACCTGCCAAACTGGTTTAATGCCCTGGTGCATCAGGTGGCGCGTAACGAGGAACTGATGCGTGTACCTGCTCAGGTAGTCAGCAAACTGCTTTATATCGAGCTGCTGCGGGATGTGCTGCCGCTGGCCTTCCAGATGATTAAAACAGTGACCGGTGAGGATATGGGCACTGCTGAGGAAATTCAGGAGTACACCGAACAGGTCATCACGCGGCTGGAAGCTAAACAGGAGATGGATTTTACGCATACCTACCTGCCCCTGGTGCTTGCGGGCATTATCGTCTATGACCGGGTAGTAGCCAAAGACGAAGACCTGATCGACACGCTGCGCTCCATTGGAGATGCTCTGGATCAGCGTGAAGCCGAGATAGGCGAGGGTGAGCGTTTTGTGATCGACCTTACGAAGGAATTAATCAACCGCCATGCGCGGCAGTTTGGATATCAGGTTTAACGAGCCATGACTTACCGTCCACATAAAGACCACATACATTTTGAGCCGATGTACCCCGATGTGCTGGGGGCGATTACGGGCGGCACCCGTATTCATATGGATGCGCTTCAGGTCGCGCTGGGGGTTTTTCCCACACGCACCTATCTCAACCAGCCGCTTGAATTTGTCCTGATTCTGCAAAGTATGGTCAACCAGCCCATGCAGATTAAAGTGGGCATTCAACTGCCCAGCGAGGACAAAAAGGGTAACCCGGTGGTTATTGATACCCCGCGTAAAACCCTGAGCCTGACGCTGCGCGCAGGTGAGGTGGGCGTACTGCATGTGCCTATCGTCCCACGCCCACCCACCAGCCCCGGCAACAAAGTACCGATTCGGGTGGCTGTGCGTTATCGTGCTGCTGCGCCCGCCACAGCGGTACGCCCGCCCGGTGGGGGTGCGCCGCCCACTTTGCTGGGCATCTCATCGTTTAAGCTGCAAGCGCTGCGGGATGTCACGTTTTCTGCGCATACCTGGGGCCAGTCTACCGACATTCTCACCACCTACTTTGACATTGCGCCCAAACTGATGCAGGCCCCTACACAGGAACTCAAGCCGCGTTACGAGTCTTTATGGACGCACGAGGCGATGGCTGAGGAGCGCGAGGAGGTACTCTCCAAGCTGGAAGATGCTTACCGGGTGGCGAACAGCCTGACTCGTTACAGCATTTATGAGGCCCTGCTGCAAGCGGTAGAGGAGCGTTTCGCCAGTCGTGATCTGGTGCTGCACCCCGGCGAGGCCATAGGCATCGCTAAGATGATGACGTATACGGTGGATG
>JBGSXK010000623.1:0-2494 GCA_041751455.1 Anaerolineae bacterium | reverse complement strand
CGCAGGCGGCTCTATCCCCCTCCGTGCGGGATTGATGAATGCAGGTCTCAGCCCTATTTTTTCGCTCAGCTTAACCAGCCCTCTACGGGGCTTCCTCTTCTCTGCCGCTATCCTCACAGCTATTGGGTTTGTGGTGTCATTCCTGGTCAACACGGCGCAGCAGCGCGACCTGGAAGCAGCGACTCAGGAAGATGACGTATGACGCTCATTGAAATTACTGAGACACAGCAGCCTGCATCGTTCAACCAGCGTTGGAGTCACTACTTTGTGATGATCTTCGGCATCGCGGGATTTTTGATTGGAATCAACCTGCGCGACAGCGCCCTCAGTGCCACCTCACTCTACGTCAATACCCAGGCTGGTATTTCGGCGCAGTATCCGCAAAACTGGTTAATTGATGAAGCGGGAGACTATATTTTCCGGGTGCGTAACGCATCCAACGTGGGTTATGCCACTACGATTCAGGTCGCCACTCGTCCAGTCAGTGCCAGCACCTCGCCCCGCAGCATTCTGGATTCATTATCCCTTAATCGGGCACAAACCCTGGCAGAATATAATGTCCTGGCGGAAACAGACTATCTGCTGCCCGACGACATTCCAGCGACATCGATGCTGTACGCCTTTGCAATATCCAGCCCCAACCCCTTCCTGCAAAGTGTGCCTGTAGTTGTACAGGGACAGGATATTCTAACTATTCAGCGTGGGCAGGCCATTATCATCACCTTTCTTTCCGAAGCCAACACTTATGAGCAAAACCTGCCCATCTTCAACCAGTTCATTACAACCCTGGGATTCTAGATCATGCGTTACCTTTTAATTTTTATCGCTTTTGTACTTGTTATGCTAAGCAGAGCGCCACAGATGCAGGCACAGGTCGATATGCTTGATCTGGAACGTCTCCAACGTGCCACCGTATTTATCATGCAGGCACAAAACGTAGGGGACAACCTGATTGTGACCTGTGTTGGGTCTGGAACCCTGGTCAGCCGTGATGGCCTCATCCTGACTAACGCACACAACACGTTACAAAGTATGGACTGCCCCGGCGAAACACTCGTCATTGCCTTTACCCTGAGTACCGACCAACCTCCTATTCCCAAATACCGTGCCGAAATTTCGCAGGCAGATGCTGGACTTGACCTGGCGCTTCTAAGAATTACGCGCCAGCTCGATGGCCGTCTCGTTGAACCGGGCGCGTTGACCCTGCCCTTTGTTGAGCTTGCAGACTCATCGACAGTCCGGCTTGATCAGACCATTACAGTCATCGGTTACCCCGGCATTGGGGACGACCCTGTAAGCATCACTTCCGGGACAATCAGTGGTTTTGTGGCAGAACCCAGAGGAGGTGATCGCGCGTGGATAAAAACCTTCGCAGAAATTCCCGGTATTATGTCCGGCGGCGGCGCTTATGACCAGCAGGGACGTTTGGTTGGTATCCCCACCACCGCCCCCCTCACCCGCCTCGCCAGCAGCACAAACTGCCTCCCCATCCAGGACACAAATAATGATGGCCTTGTCAATAATAATGATATCTGCATCCCTATAGGCGGGTTTATCAATGCGTTGCGGCCAGCCAATTTTGCGGTTTCTTTGCTGCGAGCCGCCTCGCTGGGGCTGGTTGTCGATACCCCTTTTGATACAGGCATCCGTTTTGCCAGCTCAGGCACCCCTGGTTTTACCCGTTTGTTTTTCTCACCCGCCGTCAATGATGCAGGAATGCCCACAACAATTATCGACAGCCTGCCTGCGGGTAGTAACAGCCTGTATCTGTTCTTCGATTATCATAACATGACCCCGGAGACCGTTTATGAACTCCGTGTCACTACCGACGGCATCCCCAACACCACCTTCAGCCTTGCGCCCGTTCGCTGGAGCGGTGGCGAGAATGGTCTCTGGTATATTGGCAGCAGCAATCAGCCCTGGCCGAATGGCATTTATGACTTTACCCTTTTCGCTAATGGTATCGCCTCTGGCAATGCCCGTATTATTGTAGGTGGTGCAGCAGAACCAAAGCCGGTTATCGGGGATATTTTCTTTGGCCTGCGTGACAGTCGGGGCACACCCCTGGGTAACGGCTTTGTCTTACCAACAGGCAATATCGCCAGTGCTCGTTTTATCTACCGGAATCTCGAAGACGGCACCCCCTGGACGGCCAGATGGCAATATAATGGTCAGGAGCTTACCCGTACCACAGATACCTGGAGCGATGGCCCAAGCGGCGCTAAGACGATTGGGCTGGAAGGCACGGGAGGGCTTTTCCCCGGCACCTACCGGCTGGAAATCTACCTCGCAGATATCCTCACCGCCACCGCAGATTTTGTCATCGCCGGTGCGCAGCAGGGTGCATTCCCACAGATTTTTAACAGCGCGCATTTTTCAACTGCTGCCAGCATTGAAGATGCGTTAACCGCCAACCCGGTGAGCAGCGTACCTAACAGCATTAACACGCTCTACGCCCTGTTCGACTGGCAGCAGGTCGCTTCCGGCACATTAT
>JBGSXK010000622.1:0-2638 GCA_041751455.1 Anaerolineae bacterium | reverse complement strand
GGGCCTCGGATTCAGCGACCCAGAGCACAATTGATTCTATACGCAAAGCCAAAGCTGCCGAAGCCAACGCACGCAAAACGTCCATTACTGATAGTGAGTTGGGTGAACCTATGGTGCGTCGCATGTCGGTCTATGTCATGGGGCGCGGGTCTTACGACGACCAGATTGAGATTGAAGATGCAAACGGGACCTTTTATGGGGAAGCCGGTGCGACAGTTGCGGAAACCATTGGCGAGGGTACTCCCTCCAAAGTTACAGCAGTTGAAGTATGGATTTTCGATAAAGAAGATTTTGTGCGGACAGTCAATGTCGTTTTCGCCTCTGAGTATGCTTATAATGACCCGATGATCCGCAGCCGTCTGGAGCCAAAGGGCGAGGTGTTACTTATCCAGCCTGGTACCATGACCGTGCTGGAAACGAATTTGCTGCATTTACGGGCACGTATTGTAGAAGCAAGTTATGGCGATGGCCCACTGCCGCCTAACAGTTATTTTGATAATGTAACGATTGAATTTGCCGTCTGGCTGAAGAAGCCGGGCAGTAGTACCCAGGCTGCTGCACTGCCGGGGATGGGAGCGATGTCGCCTATGCCTGTAGAAGATGCCACCGCAACTTATGCTGCTCCATCTCCGATGCCCTCGACAGCTCCGACTGCGACACCCACCTATCAGCCACCGCCACCCATGCCGCAGCAGCCGCAGCGTGTGATTCAACCGCCGCCCCTGCCCCCTATGCCTCCTGAGGATGACGACCCCTTCGACGGGACAGCAGATTTTACGCCAATTACACGTAACTAAGTCTTCCACATAAAACGCCCTTGCGAGGGCGTTTTATAATTGGATCCTCAGAACATGCTAATCAATTTGCTTGATCTTGAAAACCACTTCACCTGAAGGAGTTTTCACTTTCACTTTGTCTCCCTTTTTGCGCCCTAACAATGCTGCGCCAATGGGGCTTTCGTGTGAGATTTTTCCCTCACGCGGGTTTGCCTCTGCCGCGCCTACTATCATATAACGCTCATCTTCGTCACCATCCTCTTCCCGAATGGTTACATGCGCCCCCAGGCGCACTTCGTCACTTGGCCCGTCATTGGTAATGATGACCGCCGAACGTAGAATATTTTCGAGGTACTGAATACGCCCTTCGATAAAAGCCTGCTGCTCTTTCGCATCATGATAATCCGCATTCTCTTTCAGGTCACCTTCAGCTACTGCATCCTTAAGCTTTAGCGCCAGCGCTGGACGGCGAACATTAAGCAGGGTATCCAGTTCCTGGCGCAGCTCCTCTGCACCTTCCGCCGTCAGATAAATCGGTTCCGTCATTTTAACTATCCCTTTTAGCTATATTTGGAAAACTTAAATAAGGCCACATCACTTTTAATCAGGCGATTTCGCTGCGCTGGCTCGCCAGCTTGGCGACATTCTGGCGGTGAAGCTGCTGTCCTGCGCCATTTAAGGCAATCTGGCTTTTCCCGCAGGCTTCAATGCTAATCTCCTCAAGGGCTTTCTCTGGGTCGGAGGCCACCAGCGCCTTATCCACCGCTGTACGCAACTTCAGTAAATAATTAATGTCTTCCTGTATCTTATCGTCAACTTCACCTCGCAGCACGACCTCACCATGGCCCTGCACCACGTGCTCGAAACTGTGCCCCTGCAAGTTGGTCAGAGAGGCTAAAAAATCATCATAACTACCGTCAACAAAATAAGGGACTGGCATAAGGGTGTCTGCCGCAAACAGCACCCGGTCTTCTTTCACCATGCAGATGATAGAATCTGGACTATGGCCGGGTGTGTGCCGGAATTGAAAGGTTTTACCACCCAAATAAAGCGTAAGCATACCTTTACTAAAAACGATATTCGGCAGCATAAGCTGTACGTCGTCCATATCATCCAGCGTAAGCCGGGCCTGTTCCAGGCTTTCCCGTCCTCGTGTATCCAGCAGATCACGGCACAGGCTGTGAGCGACAATCTGGGCATCCTCAAACAAATAGCTCCCTAGCGTATGGTCAGCATGAAAATGCGTATTCACCAGGTAACGCACCTGCGTACCGAGGCGGCCTTCAATATAACGCTTGATAAGCTGTGTTTCCTGTGGATAGGCCAGTGTATCAATTAAGACAGCACCCTCACTGGTCAATATAACCCCGGCGGTGACCTGTGCATAAAGATCGCTGGTGAAGACATAAATATCCTCTGCGACACGTTCTTTCTGCATAGTTTGCCTATTATCATGGAATAAACTTAATCTCAGTAAGAGGACAGTATAGTCTTTTAAAGCCTGAAATTCAAGACAAGCGCGAGCATGGCAGGCTGTTTAATACTTTTGTCCAATTGGCTGGAAAATGCATTTAGTAGTAAGATTAACATAACAAATCTCAAACGGTCTTTTTACCTGGGAGGTCTTGTATGAGAATGCGCATTATACCAAAAGTATCACTCTTGCTGATCGGTCTCGTGCTTTTATCTATAATGCCAATAGTGTATGGGCAGATACAGCCTGTATTCCGAATAGGCGTTCTCGACAATGAACGTGGCCCTATCAGCAATGGAGCACGTCTGGCTGTCGAAAACATCAATGCCGGGGGCGGGGTGCGTGGGGCAGACGGCACATTTTTCCGCCTGGAACTGGTAATCCAACC
>JBGSXK010000621.1:0-1588 GCA_041751455.1 Anaerolineae bacterium | reverse complement strand
GATCTGTGGGAAGGCTGACCATCAACACGGCGACAGGATAACGACCTTTCATCAGAAAGGTATGATACGCCTGCACGATTGCATAAGACAGACCCGCATCCTGCACCCAGCGCCCATTGATGAAAAGGGTAATGCGGGAGCGATCAGTACGCTGGACAGAGGGCAGAGAAGTATAGCCATGGACATGGATATGCGTCTCACCTGCTTGTGAGGTGCTCTCGCTCGCAATTTCAATCATATTTTTGAAGGTGTCCAGCCCCAGTGCAGCTACCAGCACATCCGCGAGCTGCCCGGTGCCGTTTGCGCGAAAGACTTCGCGGCCATCCTGCTCCAGAATAAAGCGCACATGGGAATAAGCCATTGCATAACGGGACACTATGGAGGCAATCTGTCGTTTTTCAGTATTTTCTGCTTTTAAGAATTTAAGCCGTGCAGGTGTGTTAAAAAACAAATTCTCCACTGCCAGTACCGTTCCTGCGGGGGCACCTACAGCGCGCTGGTCTAAAACACGGCCACCTTCGAGACGGATAGTTGTGCCTTTCGCTTCGTTATGGTGGCGGGTGGTCAGGTTTACACGGCTGACAGCAGCAATGCTGGCGAGGGCCTCCCCACGAAATCCGAGTGTCTCGATACGGGGCAGATCGTCAGCAGTCAGCAGCTTACTGGTGGCATGACGGGCAAAAGCCAGCCCGACCTCATCTGCCGTGATACCCATGCCATCATCACTTACACGAATCAGACGTTGGCCGCTGCCATTTATCGCAATGCGTACATGCTGTGCCCCGGCATCCAGTGCGTTTTCGACCAGTTCCTTCACTACAGAGGCGGGGCGCTCAATAACCTCACCGGCAGCAATCTGCGCGATGACTTCATCCTGTAAAATCTGAATTGGCATCACAAATCCCCAGAACACCTGACCCCAGTCTGGGGTCAGGTGAGAACACTTATGCTATTATAGCGCCTTCCCGGCAAGCGTCTACTGTTCGTGGGAGTCGATATTCATGAGATTGGAACCGCTGAGGGGGATGCTCATAAAAAAGTGGCTGCCCTGGCCTTCGGTACTGACCACCCAGGCATCGCCGCCATGTCGCTGTGCAACACTCTTGACAATGAACAAACCCAGGCCACTACCTTTAATCTTTTTATGTTCCTGCCGCAGGATGCGGACATGCCGCGCAAAAAGGTGCTTCTGATTCTCCTGGCTGATGCCAAGCCCGGTGTCTTTGACACTGATACGAATCTCATCGCTGTGTTTTTTAACACTCACTTCAACACTACCACCATTAGGTGTGTATTTGATGGCGTTATCGACCAGATTAGTCACTGCTCGCTCTAACATATGGACATCTGCATTAAGAATAGGGACATCATCGGAAATATCTACCGTGAGGGTAAGTTCCTGTTTTTCCGCTGGGACAAGTTGATTCCCAGTGATACGGCGGACAATTTCACCCAGGTCGCATTGAGAGCGCGTAATCTCATAAAAGCCAGTTTCGGGGTCGTAACGTCCGGCATCCTGGATATTATCCACCAGGGCGGTCATCTGGCTGACCCCTGAGAGGATTTTTTCGACAAAATGCTTTTGCTT